>NZ_OZ040189.1:3812500-3936153 GCF_964048965.1 Tenacibaculum sp. 190130A14a
TAAATCTCCTTTGAATTAACTCTGGTTGTTCTGGTAAACCTTCAAATAAATTTCTTGATCTTTCAGAAACATAATTTCTATTAATTCTTGAATTTAAAGCTAATGTTTTAGGCACAGGGTTGAAGTTCAAATCCCTTATAAACTGTAGATATTTACTTTTAAATAATTTCGAATTTTTAAAAGGTGATACACTCCAAGGTAAAAAGGTAAAATTATAACTTGCACCAGCCATTACGTTTTGATTCGTAAAATTTTCTATGTTATAATCTTTATGGAACTCTTCGTTGTAAGAATAAGAAACCGAGAAGTTTTCTACATCATAAAATTTTGGTTTTTTCTTACTCTCTGGATTTCTGTTTTTCTTAACGTTGATGAAGCTAATACTTTTTCTACGTGTATAATCTTGTGCGTTTTCTAAGTTTCTTTTTGCTTGTTCCGAATTTGAATTTCTAGCTTGCTCCAGAGTAACATCTTGGAATTGTGGATCATATTGAGGGTCTCTAAATTCTTCACCATAACTATAACTCATTGGAACTTGCATATTCCATTTTTTAGGCATCATTTTACCTAATTGCACGTTTGTAGCTACGCTATATTGCTTTACCTCTTCAATACTTCTTTGTTGAACTCTGTCATCCACATTACCAAAACCAATAGTAGACATTCTACCTGCTAAAGAGATGTCTAATACATCTGCCATATTAGCATCAGCATTTATTACTGCAGCCCAACCTCCCTTGTTATCAAAACCTACAGCACGAAGTTCATTGAACCATACTTCCGCTGATTTTCGATCTGACGCAGCATTATTTACTCCAAGCATTACAGTTCTTACCTGTGCTAAAGTTGGGTTACCTTTCACCGTAACCCTTATGGTTCCACCATCTATGGATGGGTCACTAATATCTTGTGTAAATGGAATATTAAAACTTCCATCAGGTCTTTCTATTTTTAAACTAGATAATGCTTCTAGAGGAATGTCTAAGTTATTTTCTTTTGGCCAAACATCTAACGAAGTAACATTTGATGTAGATAATTTTAACGGTTTTTCTATTTGATAGTAATTATCATTTAAGTCGGTTCCTAAACGAATAACCGCAACTATTTCATCATCTTGGGTTTCTGTTGATAATGCACCTTGTTTATTTTCGGCATGCATAAACATTCTTAACCTCTTATACCTACGCATATCTATACTAATGTTTTTATAAATCGTTCGTATAGAATCGGTAGGTAAATCAGTAACTTTTAGCGTTACAGATTGCTCATTTTGACGTTGAATTCTATTAGTTCCTTGTAATTGCTCTCTTTGAATACCAGGAGGCAGTTTATAAATATCATCATTTTGCTCAATACTTACCACTCCAACCTCAAAGTTGTTTAACTGATCTAAAGATAAGTTTTGAGGAGTTCCTACATCAGGTAATGTCTTTGTATAACGTCTCCAATCTCCTCTTACCAATTCTAACTCTCCAAAACGTAATACTACAGGAATTTTAAACCCAGTTACAAACATTCTCATGAAACGGATACTGTTAAAATCGGTAATACCTCCTACTGGAGATCCGCTTCTTACGGGAATTCTAAACTGATACCATGTAGTAGCTCTCGTTTGCCCATTAGATAACGTAATTGTTTCATTCTTTGAATCTACAATAAATCCATTTCCATTGGATAAATCATTTCTGTTAAGAGAAATTTCATATTCGAAATAACTATTTACAGGATTCATTGTTTGATCCTTATTTATATCTTCTACATCAGGGTATGTACTTGAAGAAGTTGGAAACGCCTCATTAGATTGACCAGGTGTTGGTGAGTTTCCTTCTGTACCATTGAAATTCTTATAACGAGTTAAAATTGAAGGATCTAATGTTTCAATTGCTCCTCCTCTAAAAAACTGGAAGTTATCTCCTGAAGGATCTGGTAATCCACCAAACACAGGAAATTGTGCTCCTTCATCTGTATCATTTAACCCATCAAGTCCAATATCTTGTTGCGCTCTATCATCTCCACTACTATTAAAAGCATATAAAATTGAAGGGTTTGTAGGCACCTTACCCCAAACTGTAGGAGTTGTTTGTGTAGGATCATTAATTGTTGGTAAACCATTTTCATATTGTTTCCTACCATCACGTAAGATATCTTCCGATATATTACCTAAGTTAAAAACAAGTTTTCCATGATTTGAAGGGTCTGTAGGATCGAAACCAGCTGGTAAACCTTCTTCTTCTGTAATCGAATACCCTTCATACGGATCCATTAACCAAAACTGAATATACTCTACATTTGCTTGTTCAAAGTTATTGGTTGTTAAAGCTCTCATTATACCTCCCCAATTTTCTTCAGGAGTTTTTAATATTACTTTATTCTCAGCAACATTAATTTCTTGTACATCTGGGTTATAATTATAAGGTCCTCTTTCAGATGGATAAAATGCTAAATCTAGAGTTCGCACTAAGTTTTGCTGAGTTATATCTAAATCTGTATTTGGATATAGTTCATTATAACTAATTTGACGTACCTCATTTCTCGATAGTTCATTTTCATCAATGTTTCCAGGTCTATTAACACTTCCATAGAATAATTGATCAATATTATACCATGCTAATTTCGCTCTCTTATGGTTGTACGTTAAATCATCAACTCCTCCATTTAAACCTTGTGATTCTGGGGTACTTGCCAAAAACCATTGTTGAGGAGATGTTAATGTGATTGGAATCTGTGAAGCTTCAAAATCATCTAAATATGAAGTTGCTGTTCCATCAACATTAATTCCACTAGGTGCGCCAGGTAACAAATAAGCCATATCCGCTCTAACAGAAACATTGGAAGGCGCATCTGTTTCAACAAATGGTAACTTGTTTGCTAATTTTGTTAGGTATGGCACTTCTGATGAGTAATCTAAATTTAAACCTAACATGATATTATCGATAGGCTCTCCTCCTAAATTAACTTTTGGAGTAATTGGTCTTTCTGTAACATTCAAAAATGTACCTCCTAAAGTAAATTGTTCAGAAAAACGATGTTCTACATCGATTCCTATAAATGTTTTACGTTGTTGATTGAAGAATGTATTATTCTCAACAGAGGCATTAATTGGAATTCCAGAAGCTTCTAACCCTGGATCTAATATTTGTACACGTCCTAACTGATAATCTACTACATAATCAACACCTTCTACTAATTGTCTTCCTCCAGCAGTAACTCTTACCGACCCTCTAGGAACATTGAAGGCTCCTAAAGAAATACCTCTACTGGTTTCTGATTTAAAATATCCTTTTAAGAAAAACTTATCTTTATTTTGATATTCATTCTTTGCTTGAATCTTTGTAGTCAAATACAGTTCTTCGAAAACAATATTGTTCTGATCGTCTGCATCAGTTAATACATCTTTTAAGTCATCTCCAAAAGGTTCTGGCTCTGGGAAAATGATATATCCTCTATCTGAATTAACGGTTATGCCTTCTACATAATCGAAAAAACCATCACCATTTGGTATGGCATACTGACTCTGATCTAATCTATCTAAACTGGCCAATCTCAATAAAGGAACATTTGCAACATTTGGAGTTTCTGCACTTTGTAATGTATTTTGAAGTGTTCCGGTTTGATCGTTTCGATATAATAATTCAAAACGAAATCCTTCACGTTGTAACGGGAATGCTCCAATAGCATACACGTTTTTCATCATTAATCTCCATGTTGGAAACGATTCTCCTAAACTTGTTGCAGTAGCCGTACCAGGTCTTACTGTATTTAAGATTTCACTACGTAAAAGTTTTACTACAATATTATCTGGGGCAACAATTCCATCGTTAGAAAATTCTCCTACTTTAAATACTGTTTCTGTACTTGCTCCACCACTATCTCTAGCTCCAACTACGGTATATTCATAAGCAACAGCTAAAACTTCACCATCATTTAGTCTTCTATTTAAAGAAATATATCCTAATTGTGGATGTAATCTAAATTCATTAGGTTGTAACCTTCTTGCATTTTGTAAATATGAGTAGTTAAAACCTTGTCTTGCAGGAATCCCTAACCCATTTATTGCATTATCTACTGTAGCTACATCTCGAATTCCTCCTGTGGTTGTTGCTAATAAGCTTCCTAAATTGTTTACATCATTATAAGGTAATATACTCCCATTAGCACTAATAGCTCCTGGTGTTCTGATAACTTCGACTGGGTTCACCTCGTTTACATCTTCTGATTCCCCTAAATCGGCTAAGGCAACGATACTACGATAATCACTTACATTTTGAGTTTGATTGGTTACCCAAACCTCAACTCTGGTAATATTTATTGGACTATTTACTAATGGATAATTTTTTAATGCATCTGTATACTTATCCCTAAAATATTGAGATAAGAAGAAGTGCCTATCATTATCATAATCAGACGCTCTTAACTCAAACGGTTCAATCGTTGCTCCTCCTTGGGCAACTACTGTTTTAGATTGTGAATTTTGTTGAGAAAAAGCAGCAGTAACATACGTTTTCCCAAATTGTAATTCTGTTTTTACACCAAACAATGCTTGTGCTCCATTAATTAATGAGTTTTTAATTGGCATACTGATATTACCTGCTTCAATGTTTCTGATAATATCATCTTCTGTTGGTGTATATTCTAATTTAATGATATTCTGAAAATCAAAAGTAGATTGCGTATCGTAGTTTGCAGTAACAGTTAAACGTTTACCTACTTTAGCTTGTAAACTTGCACTAATTTGTTGGTCAAAATCAAAAGTAAAGCTACTTTGGTTTTCTATAGAAATCTGAGGATTTTCATTGTTTTGATAAATGGCTCCTAGCTTGATATTAATCTGCCCCGATGGTATTACTTCAACCTCATTTCCTCCAAAAACTGATTCGAAAAATTTTGAATTCACATAATACTTAGGAAGCAAGTTTTTACGTGCATTTCTATTTCCTTTTTTCTTACTATTTGTTGCATCAACTTTTTCTTTAAAGTACGATTTCATATCATTTTTTAAACGATACTTATCATACTCTTTTGGGGTCATGAAAATAGGAGTTCCTACATAATAATCTCCAATTTTTTCAACCAAAACAAATTTATTGATTGCTTTATCGTATGTGATTTGTACTTGAGAAGGATTGTTTAGAAACAAGCCTCCATTCTGATTATAATTAAAGTTATATTTCAGTGGAATCGAATCCTTTCTTATTAACTGTGTGCTATCTTTCGGGGTACTTTGTGAAAACGAAACAACACTTACCAATAAAGTAAGTGCTGTTAGTAATTTATTAAGAAATGTCTTTTCCAACCTTAATTATAAGTTTTTAAGAGCCATTTTAATCAAATGTTCAACTGTTGAATTTGGTGACTCTTTTAATATGTTCGTAACTACTTTATCGGCTTGCTTACGTGCAAATCCTAAAACCTCTAATGCAGATAACGCTTCTTCTTTGTTTGTATTGTCTTGAACTATTGAAACCTCTTCTAAATCAAAAGTTTTTAACACTTTATCTTTTAGGTCTACAATAACTCTTTGAGCTGTTTTTGCTCCAATACCTTTAACAGATTGTATAAGCTTTACATTTTCAGAAGCTATTGCTTGCTGAATATCTTCTGTTGTCATTGATGACAACATGGTTCTAGCTGTACTTGGCCCTACACCAGAAACCGAGATTAACAACTTGAAAATCTCTCGTTCTGTTTTATTTATAAAGCCATAAAGCGTATGTGCATCTTCTCGAATAGATAAATGTGTGTATAACACAACATTTTCTTCATTGGGTAATGCAGAATATGTATTTAGAGAAATATGCAATAAGTAACCTACACCGTTACAATCCACTACAACATCTGTTGGATTTTTTTCAACAAGTTTCCCCCTAATTTGTGTAATCATTCGCTTTTTTATTCGAGTTGTCTAAAGTAGAAAAAAATATTCTGGTTTAAAAGTCTATTCTTTTTAAGATTATTTGTTCTTTTTTTCCTTGTTTTGAGCATCTACCACAGCAACCGCAGCCATATTTACCATTTCGTCTACACTAGCTCCTAATTGTAAAATATGTACTGGTTTACTCATTCCTAATAAAATCGGCCCAACAGACTCTACACCATCAACTTGTTTCATTAATTTGTAGGTGATGTTTGCTGATTCAAGATTAGGGAAAATTAAGATATTTGCTCTTTTTCCATTTAATTTCGAGAACGGAAATTCTTTCGCCAACAACTCCGGATTCAAAGCAAAATCTGCTTGTAATTCTCCATCAACAATTACATTCGGATGATGACGGTGAATATAAGAAACAGCTTCTCTTATCTTTGCTGAACTCTCTGATTTTGAAGAACCAAAATTAGAAAAACCTAACATTGCTATATGTGGTTTCATACCAAACATTTTTGCTATGACATATGTTAGTTGTGAAATTTTCGCTAAGTCTTTAGCAGTTGGGTTGATGTTAATAGTAGTATCGGCTAAGAACATAGGCCCTTGTTTAGTCAACATCATATTTGTTGCCGCAACACGCGTAACACCTTTGTCTTTTTCAATTAACTCTAACATTGGCTTTACTACAGAAGGATACGATCTAGAATACCCAGTGATTAGTGCATCTGCTTCTCCGCTGTTTACCATCATCGCAGCAAAGTAATTACGTTCACGCATCCATTTTTGCGCTTCTAATAAGGTAATTCCTTTTCTTCTTCTTGACTCCCAAAACTTTTCAGCAAAGCGGTATCTACGCTCTTTCTCTTCGTTTGTCTTAGGATCAATAATTTCAACATCAGCATCAAACCCTAATTCTTCTTTTAGTTCTAGAATAATATCTTTATTTCCTAAAAGAACTGGAATACCAATACCTTCTTCGTGTACTCTTTGAGCTGCCTTTAAAACATCTAAATGGTCCGCCTCTGCAAAAACTACTCGCTTAGGATTTTTCTTCGCACGGTTATGTAATAAACGAATTTCTTTACTTCCCGTTCCTGAACGATCCATTAACTCTTCAATATACTTATCCCAATCTACAATAGGCTCTTGCGCTACTCCAGACTCTATTGCGGCTTTTGCAATTGCTGGAGGAATTTCATAAATTAATCTTGGATCAAATGGTTTTGGAATGATATAATCTTTACCAAATGAAAGACTTACTTCATCGTATACAATGTTAACTTGCTCTGGAACTGTTTTCTTAGCAAGATCAGCAATAGCATGTACCGCAGCCATTTTCATTTCTTCATTAATCTTAGTAGCTCTAACATCTAAGGCCCCTCTAAAAATAAACGGAAATCCTAATACATTATTAACTTGGTTCGGGTTATCAGAACGCCCCGTTGCCATAATAATATCTTCTCTTGTAGCTACTGCTAATTCATAAGAAATTTCAGGCTCTGGATTTGCCATGGCAAAAACAATAGGGTTCTTCTCCATTGATAGTAACATTTCTGGAGACACTACATTTCCTTTTGATAGACCTATAAATACATCTGAGTCAACCATTGCTTCCTCAAGAGTTCTAATATCCCTATCAGTTGCAAATTCTGCCTTTTGAGAAGTTAAGTTGTCTCTGTCTTTTCTAATAACTCCTTTACTATCGCACATTACAACGTTTTCTCTCTTTGCTCCTAGAGCTAAATATAAACGCGTACAAGAAATAGCAGCTGCTCCTGCTCCGTTTACAACAATTTTCACTTTTGAAATATCCTTTCCGTTTATTTCAATAGCATTTTTTAATGCTGCGGCAGAAATAATTGCTGTTCCGTGTTGATCATCGTGCATCACAGGAATATCTAATTCTTCCTTTAATCTTCTTTCTATTTCAAAAGCTTCAGGAGCTTTAATATCTTCAAGATTAATTCCTCCAAATGTAGGAGCGATTGCTTTTACCGTTTCTACAAATTTATCTACATCTGTAGCGTCTACTTCAATATCGAAAACATCAATATCTGCAAAGATTTTAAATAATAAACCTTTACCTTCCATTACAGGCTTTGATGCTTCTGGTCCTATATCTCCTAATCCTAAAACTGCCGTTCCATTTGATATTACTGCTACTAAATTGCTTTTTGCAGTGTATTTATATACGTTGTTTTTATCTTTTGCAATCTCTAAACATGGTTCTGCTACTCCCGGTGAATATGCCAAAGATAAATCGTGCTGAGTTGCATACTTTTTAGTAGGAACCACTGAGATTTTCCCTGGTTTTGGTTTTGCATGATATAATAAAGCTTCTCGTCTTTTTCTTGATTCGCTCATAATAGTTGTTTGTTTAAATGAACCTACAAATATAAAGACTTTGGTTTTAAGTACTCTTATTTTAATAAAGTTGATGAAAAAGATTTTATACTAGTCAAAAATCACTCATAAAAACTGATATAAGTCATTTTTTAAATCCTAATTCCACTCCATTTTTGTATAGAATTAAAAAATAACCATACAAATTATGACAACCATCACACCCCCGAACCACATTATTAACGAAGAAGTTAATTGGGACAAAACAAAAACCATTGTAAGTAAAACCGATACTTACGGTACTATTTTATATGCCAATGACATTTTCTCAGAAGTTTGTGGCTATAGTAAAGTTGAATTAGTTGGAGAACCACATAACATTATTAGACACCCAGACATGCCTAAGGTTGCTTTTAAAGCATTATGGGGAGCTTTGAAGAAAGGAGAAAATTACCATGCTATTGTAAAAAACCTAACAAAATCTGGAAAGTACTATTGGGTAATCACAGATTTTACAATTGATAAAAATGAAAACAATGAAATTTCAGGATTCACGGCGCGTCGTAAAGCTGTTCCTGATGGAGTAATAGAAAAGATAGAACCTCTATACAAAACTCTATTAGAAATTGAACACTTAAAGGGAGAAAAAGCTAGCGAACTTTATTTCAATGCTTATTTGAATGAAGAAGTTGGTAAAAGCTATGACGAATTCGTAATTGACTTGTTTGCTGAGGAAACTATAAAAGAAAACAAACAACAAGAAAAACAGGTTCCAGAAGAAAAAATGAGTAAAATAAAAAAAGGACTCAATTGGTTTTTCTTTGGTGAAACTGACCCCAAGTAGCGTTTTTACATTTAATCAAGACAGACATTATATGTTTGTCTTGGTTTTTATAAACGATATATTTCTAGACAAACCTTTAAACTTAGTTCTTTTTACCGCCGACTTTTTAAATACTTTACTAAATGTTTCTTGCGTAAGTTCTTCCCAGTCTCGTTTTGTCATATCTAACAAACCTTCTTGCGGATTAAATAGTGGTTGATTATGAGATTTAGAAAAACGATTCCAAGGACATACATCTTGACACACATCGCACCCAAACATCCAATCATCCATTTTCCCTTTAAAATCCGTTGGTATTGCCTCTTTTAACTCAATAGTTAAATATGAAATGCATTTACTACCATCTACTGTATTATTGGGCAATATAGCCTGTGTTGGACAAGCATCAATACAACGAGTGCACTTTCCACAATGGTCTGTTTGAAAAGGTTCGTCGTAAGCTAATTCTAAATCAATAATCAATTCTGCCAAAAAGAAAAAAGATCCTTGTTGTTTCTGAATCAACAAGGTATGTTTTCCATTCCAACCCAATCCAGATTTTTCTGCCCATGCACGTTCTAAAACAGGAGCAGAATCTACAAAACAACGCCCAGAAACTTCACCTACCTCATCATTTATTAATTGTAATAATTCACGTAATTTTTCTTTAATTACATGGTGATAATCTTGTCCGTAAGCATACTTAGAGATTTTACAACTTCCTTCTTGCTGTAATTCTTGAGGGTAATAATTATAAGAAAGTGAAATAACAGACTTTGCACCGTCAACCAACAATCTTGGGTCAAGACGTTTGTCAAAATGATTTTCCATATAATGCATTTGACCGTGAAAATCATTTTGCAACCATTGTTCTAACCGAGGCGCTTCTTCTTCTAAAAAATCGGCTTTAGCAATACCACAAGCTAAAAAACCGAGTCTTTGCGCTTGCTCTTTTATAAAATTTGAGTATTGCTGTTTTTGATTCAAAATATGTATTTTTAAAGAAGCAAAATTACCAAAAAGTTTACTTTATGGTTTTATTCACTTTTACTTAACAAATAATTACAGAACTTTGTACGTTACTAATAAAAATAGGATCGATTTTTGTAAAGGTTATTTAAACGATTAAACATTTTTTATTTGCAGAACCCCTTAATAATGTTCCTTTTAGTTCATAAAACATAATTTGATGAAGAAAATATACAAAATAGGATTAACCGTTATAGCAACTTTATTTATCATACTTATCTCTGTTCCGTTCTTATTTCAGGATAAAATAGTAGCCCTTGTAAAGAAAACAGTAAATAATAATATCACTGCCGAGTTTAATTTCTCAGATGCAAACCTTAGTCTGATTCGTGATTTTCCAAATGCTTCAGTGCAACTTTCAAATGTTTCTATAATTAATGACAAACCATTCAAAGGCGATACTCTTTTATACGCAAAAGATGTTAGTTTAGAACTCAAACTTACCGAACTATTTAAAAAATCTTCAGAGCAGTTGAATATAAAATCTTTTGAAATTGAAAATGCAAAAGTTAACGTATTGGTTAACGAAATTGGTATTGCAAATTATGATATTGCAAAACCATCTGAAAACAAGGATACAACTGAAAGCAATGAAGAACCTTCAAATTTTGGAGTTTCTTTCAACTCTTATAAAATTTCAAACTCAGAAATTATCTACGATGATAAAAAAGGAAAAATACAATTGTCTTTAACCGATTTTAACCACTCCGGGAGCGGAGATTTTTCTCAGTCTAATTCAGAATTAAAAACAGAAACTTCAACTGTAGTTTCTTATGGGATGGATAATACATCGTATGTAAAAAATCAAAAATTAGAACTAGATGCAATTTTAGGAATGGACTTGGTAAACAAAAAATTCTCTTTCCAAAAAAATGAAGCAAAAATTAACAACTTACCTCTAGTTTTTGACGGGTTTGTTCAAATTAACAAAAACAATCAAGAGGTAGCCATTAACTTTAAAACTCCTACTTCAGATTTTAAAAACTTTTTAGCTTTAATCCCAGAGCAATATGCAAAAAATATATCTTCAGTGAAAACCTCAGGAGATTTTAGTGTAGCTGGAAAAATAAATGGAATTGTAGATAATAACCACATTCCAAAATTAGATATTGTAGTAGCCTCTAGTAATGCTTCTTTTAAGTACCCAGATTTACCCAAAGCAGTAAACAATATCCATTTAAATATGCAATTAAAAAACGACACTGGTAAAACGGAGGACACTTTTGTTCGTTTTGATAATATCGCTTTTAAAATTGATGAAGATACTTTTTCAGGAAACGGAAGTGTTTATAACTTAACCAGCAACCCGTTAATCAATGCTCGTGTAAATGGGACGTTAAACTTAGCGAATATCAACAAAGCATATCCTATTGATTTAAAAAATGAATTGAGCGGTATTTTAAAGGCCAATTTACATTCTAAGTTTGATATAAAAGCAATTCAAAACAACACCTTAGAAAGAATTAAAAATGACGGAAACATTGAGGTAAGTGACTTTGTGTTTTCTTCGGAAGATGTGGTGAATCCTCTTCATATCAAGAACACAAAAATTAAATTCACTCCTACAACAGCTTCTTTAACAAAGTTTGAAGCAACAACCGGAAAAAGTGACTTAAATGCAAACGGAACTCTTAAAAATGTTTTAGGGTTTTTACTCTCCAATCAAAAACTTCAAGGAAACTTTAATGTAAACTCTACTAATTTTTATGTAAGTGACTTTATGCAAGAAAACACATCAGAAAGTCCAGAAAAAAAAGAAGATACTCCTACAGATGAAAAACCAACGGAAAGTTTAAAAATACCTGCATTTTTAGATTGTTCAGTTACTGCTGATGCCAAAACCGTACATTACGACAATCTTACTTTGAACAATGTAAAAGGTCAACTTTTATTAAAAGATGAAAAAGCTATTTTAAAAAATGTAAATGCCGATATTTTCAAAGGAAGAATTGCTTTGAACGGAGAAGTAGATACGAAACAAAAAACACCAAAGTTTAATATGGATTTAGGTATTAAATCTTTTGATATTTCTCAATCATTTACAAGTCTTGATTTATTACAATCTTTAAGTCCTATTGCAGGTGCTATGGATGGAAAGTTAAATTCCGAAATTAATCTGTCTGGTAGTTTAAATAAAGACTTCACGCCTAATTTAACTTCTATTTCTGGTAATGCATTGGCAGAACTACTTACCACGAAAATAAACCCTAAAAACACAAAAGCTTTAAGCTTACTAAACGATAAATTATCTTTTATTGATTTAAACAAGTTAGATTTATCAGATATAAAAACACATTTATCTTTTAAAGAAGGACAAGTACAAGTAAAACCTTTCAATTTAAAATATAAAGATATCGGTATTAACATTGGTGGAAGTCATGGTTTCGATCAAAGCATGAACTATAATGTTACCCTAGATGTTCCTGCTAAATATTTAGGCTCTGAAGTTCAAGGGTTACTGAGTAAGTTAAGTACCAAAGATCAAAACATCACAGTTCCAGTTACCGCAAATATTACAGGTAATATGACCAGTCCAAGCGTTACAACCGATTTATCCTCTTCTGTTTCTAAACTAACCCAAAAACTAGTTCAGCAACAAAAAGATAACTTAGTTAACAATACTATTGGTAAACTATTAGGAGGCAATAAAAAAGATAGTAGTAAAACTAAAGGTACTGATAAAACAGTTAAAAAAGTAACTGATGTTTTAGGTGGTCTTTTCGGAAAAAAGAAAAAGAAAGAAGAAAAAAAAGAGGGCGGTAATTAGCCTGAGGCAACCATCCTAATTCTTTTTGCGTCTAACTGTTTAAGAATTCTTTGTAATTTATTTAACAGCTTTTAAACATAAACAGGAATCTACTTCATCTATGTTTGTTCTAGATTTCAATTATAACCAACTATGAAAAAAAACATTACGCTATTATTTTTAGCATTTTCCGTTGTTTCTTTTTCTCAAATACGAGGAAAAATAACATCTAACAACAAAAAACCTTTGTCTTTTGTAAGTGTTTATTTACAAAATTCTATAACAGGTACAACTTCAAATGATAATGGAGACTATGAACTCTCTCTTAGTACAAAAGGAAAACACACCATTGTTTTTCAAATCTTAGGGTATAAAACTGTAAAAAAAACGGTTGACATTCAATCCTTTCCTTTTGAATTAAATGTTCAACTTTCGGAAGAGGAAGTTGCATTAGATGAAGTACTGGTTTCTTCAACAGAAAATCCAGCCAATAAAATTATTAGAAATACCATCGCTAATAAGAAGAAAAACACAGATAAGTTTGCTCAGTACAAAGCAGATTTTTATTCTCGAGGCTTATTTAAAGTAAAAAATCTTCCTAAAAAATTCCTAGGGCAAGAGATTGGTGATATGGGAGGTGGATTAGACTCTACAAGAAGTGGGATTGTATATCTTTCAGAAACTATTTCTAAAATTTCCTTTCAAAAAAAGCCGAAAAACTTTAAAGAACACATCATTGCTTCTAAAGTTTCTGGAAGCGATAATGGTATCAGTTTTAATCAGGCAGAAGAAGTTAACTTTAACTTCTACGAAAACTCTTTTAACCTAGCGGAAGCCCAAATGGTTTCTCCTATTGCTAATGGTGCTTTTGGTTACTACAACTATAAACTTGTTGGTACTTTTTATGACAAAAATGGCAACTTGATTAATAAAATTGAATTACTACCAAAACGAAAAAATGACCGTGTTTTTAGCGGTTTTATTTATATTGTTGAAGATGATTGGGCTATTTATGGAGCTGATGTAATTGTTACGGGAAATCAAGTTAGCATGCCTATGATAGACTCCTTAAACATTAAACAAAACTACAATTTTTCATCTAAGAATAAAGCTTGGGTACCAGTAACGCAAACCATAGATTTTAAAGCTGGAATGTTCGGGTTTAATTTTAACGGACGTTTCTCTGCAGCATATTCTAATTATAATTTTACCCCAAATTTTACAACAAACTCTTTTGGTAGTGAGATTTTATCTTTTGCTGAAAACGCAACAGAAAAAGACAGCGTATATTGGAATAAAATACGACCTGTAGCCCTAACCAAAGAAGAGGTTTCTGATTATAAGTTAAAAGACAGTATTAAAGCTATTAGAAAATCTAAAAAGTACTTAGACTCAGTAGACACTAAGAGGAATAAGTTTCGTCTTTTAGATATTCTTACGGGGTACTCTTATAGAAATTCTTATGATAAATGGTCTTTAAACATCTCTTCTCCAATAGAGGATATTAGTTTCAATACTGTACAAGGATGGAACACTTCTATAGGCGGAAGCTACTATAAAACACTCAATAAAAAAGGAAAAAGCATGGGATTTGGTGCTAATGTTAATTATGGACTTTCAGATAAGGAGATTAGACCTACGGGGTACTTTTTTTATAAGTGGAATAATACAACAAGACCTATCTTAAATATTTCTGGAGGTAATACTGTAGCGCAATTTGACGCGAAACGACCTATCTCTAAGTTTTGGAATACAATTAGTTCTGTTCTCTTTGAAAGAAATTACATGAAAATATATGAAAAAAACTTTGCTAAAGTTTCATACTCACAAGAAGTTACTAATGGTATTCGATTAAATGGTTCACTAGAGTACGCAGATAGAAAACCTCTATTTAATACTACCGATTATGTAATGTTTCCTAAAAGTGATGTTGCATATACTTCGAACAATCCACAAGACCCATCAAATTTCACAAGTTCTTTTACCCCACATACCATGTGGAGTTTTAATATTGGAGCAAATATTGTGTTTGGTCAAAAATACCTGTCCTATCCAGACAGTAAATTCAATATAGGAAATAACAAATACCCTTCTTTATACATTGGGTATCGTAAAAACTTTGGATCTGAAAATAGCGAATGGAATTCTGATTTAGTGTACTCTCAATTGTATCAAAATATTTCAATGGGAAATTGGGGACAATTTCAATATAGAGCGAAAGGAGGAATGTTCTTAGAACAAAAAGATATTCCTTTTATGGATTATGCTCACTTTAATGGAAATCGTTTGCTAATTGCTCCAAACAGTAACTATTTAACTGGATTTTTAGCCTTACCATATTACCAATTAAGTTCAAATGACAAATTTGGTGAATTACACGGTGAATATAATTTCAAGGGTGCCTTATTAAGTAAAATTCCTTTGATAAATAAATTAAACTTTCACCTAGTTACAGGTGCCAAAGGTCTATTTACCGGAGGTAACAAACCTTATAGTGAGTATTCTGTTGGTTTGGATAATGTAGGTTTTGGAAAATGGCGATTTCTACGTGTAGATTTTGTCCGCTCTAACTTTAACGGACAAAGTGAAAACAGAGTTGTTTTTGGAATAAAGTTGTAATTTTGTTATATGAATATAACCTTATTACTTTTTGGTGCTGCCACAGATTTATTAGGAACTTCAGAGATAACTCTTGAAGTTCCTAATAATACTAATATTGCTTCTTTTAAAACTTTTTTAAACGAGCAATTCTCAACCTTATCTCAGCTTAATTCTTATGCTATCGCTGTTAATGAAGCATACGCTAATGATACCGTTTTATTAAAAGAAAATGATGTCGTTGCTATTATTCCACCTGTAAGTGGAGGGTAGTATTTCTACTTTAAATATTTACCTACAAAAAAAGTTCCGAAAGGAAGTATAGATAATAAACATACCATTCCGAAGGATTTATTATCCCATTTTAATTCCATTTTTAACATTACGGCTAGCGCTATGTATGCTACAAACAAAATACCATGTGGCATTCCTAGCATTTTTACATATTCAGGATTGTTATACAAGTATTTAATTGGTACTGCTACAAATAATAATAAAATATAAGATATTCCTTCTAACCAGCTTACTAGTTTAAAAATATTGATCATTTTTTTTGACTTAAAAATTGGTTTGTAAAGATATTGAAATATTACGTCCTGCAGCTGAAACTCCTGAAGCAAATTCTTTATAATGTTCGTCAAATATATTTTGAATTTGTGCCTGTAACGCAATGTTCTTGTTTACTTGATATTTACCATATATTCCTACAGTAAACCAAGCAGGTGTTCCGTAGTATTTATTAATATCTTCTGTTGCATTTGGGTTTACAATTGGAGTTTGCTCATGATTATCAATTCCTTCTGTTAAATTATAATCGGTAATATCCTTTTTTGCGTTAAACACTAAATTAGCACCTCCTTCAAATTTATCTTTGGTATAGTTCAATTCAAAACGTCCGAACAACGGTGGAATTGAAGATAAAGGCTCATCAGGAATATCTTCTCTATCTCCAATACTAATAGTATTTCCTTTGGTATAGGTTACGGATCCAGAAGTTCTCCAGTTTTTAAACAACTTCCCTTCATAACTTGCCGTAAACCCAGTAATATAAGCTCTTCCTCTATTATAATTACTTAAAATTTCTCCTTCAGAGGTTTCAAAAGTTTCTCCATCATACTCAACAGAGGTTAACCCGAAAAAATCAAACGGTACTCGAGTAATATTTTGATCTAAAATGGTAGCGTAAGCGTTAATTCCTAGACGAAATTTCCTATTGTTAAAATACTTTTGAAGTCCTACTTCAAAGTTATAAGCAAACTCTGGCCCCAAACTAGTATTTGGTACGGTAAGTCGCCCAGCTTTTTCTCTAATTTTACCAACATCATCAATATTTGGAGATCTGAATCCAGATGAAACCACTCCATTAATTTGCCAATTTTTGGTAGGTTTATATACATACCCTACTGTTGCAGTGATTGATTGATTATCTAATCGAATATCATTTTGAGGAATATTAATAAATGTTTCATCAACCCACCTAGCTTTTAACACTGTATGAGTACCTCTAAGCCCTGTATTCAAAGTAGATTTACTATTAATATCTTGCCTATAATCAAGATAAAATGCTGAACTCAAATAACTACTTCCTCCGTCAGGATATCTCGACTGTACGGTAAAATTGTTACCGAAACCTATAATTTCATTGTCTCTGATTCTCAATGTTCTTCCAAAAGAATTAGAGTTCACATCATTATAAGCTACTTCAAATCCATATCCTAAATTTCGTTTTTTTGCTAATGGAACAGAAAAATCTCCATTAATACTAAACACATCTACTTCTTCCTTTCTATAAGATCTTTCTAAGCTTCCAAATTTACGTTGAATACGACTCTCTTTAATGTTCTGGTAGGCCAATGTAATTGTACCTCTTTCCATCCACTTCTTTTTTGGATTAATTTCTAATTGAGGTGATATTAGCAATCTTTGCTGTGGGCCGTAATACCACTCAGCAAATTTTAGACTTCCATCTTTGGTCTCAGTAAGTCTATCAAAACGAGGTATATCAGATGATGTTGAATATTGAAAATTCAACTTAAAATCTGTACTCTTAGATAACGGAACATAAAATTTTTGTAAAACATCTGTTTGACTATAACCTGTGTTTCGCTGTAAATTAGGATTTGGATTTACGGTTGGTGTTTCAACATAGTTTCCATTAACATTTTCTGAGTACGAATACACCTTTCCCCAATCATCAAAACCATGAGATCGGTTTTTTCCCATTCTTAAATCTCCAAAGTTACTATGTGAAACACTAGTAAATGAGGCCCACTTTTTAAATCCTAGCTCAACAGATGCTACATTGGTAACTTCATTGTTTGCTGAACTATATCTTAGAAACGTATTTCCTTTTACATTTCCTTTGTCTGATAATTTTGGAGTCTTCGTATAATAATGAATTACTCCTCCCAAAGCATCAGAGCCATAAATAACAGATGAAGGGCCAAAAACAACTTCGGTTCTATCTAGCATATTGGGAGCTACTGTTATTGAATTTTGTAAATGTCCTTTTCTATAAATAGCATTATTCATTCTTACTCCATCCACAACTAAAAGCACTCTATTACTTTCCATCCCCCTAAGAATAGGGCTACCTCCTCCAAATTGAGATTTTTGAATTTTTATACCAGGAACACCTGCCAGTAAATCTGCCGATGTTTGCGGTGATACTCTTTCAATATCTTTAGCCGAAATCACAGCAATTTGCTCTGCAATTCTATTGGCTTTCTCTTTGTTTTTAAATACCGAAACAACTACCTCGTCAAGTTGTTCTGAGTTTTTAGATAGGTATATTTCAAAATTGTTTTGACTTAAAGTCGATTTTTTAGCATGTAATTCGGCATATGCTACGTGTGAAAAGATTAGTATCTCATTTGCTTTAAATCCTGAAATATCCACAACACCCTTAGCGTTTGTAATTCCTGATTTTGATTTATCTTTATTAAAAACAGTTACTGTTTCAATTGGTTTCCCTGTTTCACCATCAATTACAGTAAGGGTTTGTGAAAAAACTTGCGTTATTAAAAATAAAAAAAATAAAGTGATCGACTGCCTCATATACTAACTAAACACCGTTTCTAATACTGCTAATGATTTTGGTTTTCTAAAACCTTCCAAATGTAATTCAAAATACTGAATTATCACCTGAAGTATTACTTGTCTTTCTTGCTTATTGTAAGAAATTGTGTTTATGGCATCAAAATTTATGCCTAACAGGCTTTTAAAGAGTAAAAGTTTCTCTCCTGAAATCACTAACTTTTCGTATCCAGCATCAATAAAACAACCATCAATTAAACTAAACCCAGACTTCTCCTTTTCTGACACATCTGGATAAAACCCTAAGAAACGAGACAAGTTTAAAAGAAACAATAAATGAAAATTAGCCACTTCCGAATGTGTATCAAGCCAAATAAGTGCTGTTTCAACATACACATATAATGCGGAGTTCTCTTCCTCTTCTTGAATGATGTTTGCTAAAACCTCAGACAAAAACATTACAATAGTTTGTTTTACTACAGAAGTGTGAATGGTAGTATATGGCTGGACAACTTGAACTTCTTTTAATGTAAAAAGTGTTCCTTTTGAATAATTATTTGCTGTTATTAGAATTTGAGTAAGTGGTTGAAAATATGATGGTTTAAACTTTCCTTTCTTAGACTTAAGTACGCCTTTAATCAAGTACGTTTTTACTCCTTCTAGTTCTGTAAAACATTTAACTATTAAACTTGTATCGCCATATTTTATGGCACTTAAAACAATAGCTTTAGATGTTATTACAGACATTAATTACAAATTCTTTTAACTGATTTTTGTTCAAAGGTATTTAATTGTTATTGATAAAAAATGATACTTTCGTACAAATTTCATTTATTTAAGATATGGCTTTAGAGATTGAGAGAAAGTTTTTAGTGCTTTCAAATGCTTTTGAAGAAGAAGCAATCAAGAAAGATTATATTAAACAAGGATTTTTAAACTCTGATAAAAATAGAGTTGTTCGGGTTCGCATTAAAAATGATGATGGTTTTTTAACCATAAAGGGTCCTTCAAATGAAAGTGGAACAAGTCGTTTTGAGTGGGAAAAAGAAATAAGTTTAGACGAAGCCAAAAGTTTACTTAGTTTGTGTGAAAAAGGTGTCATAGAAAAACACAGATATTTGATTCCTTTAAAAAGTCACTTATACGAAGTGGATGTTTTTTTAGGTGAAAACGAAGGACTAATTGTAGCGGAAGTAGAACTTTCAAACGAATACGAGAATTTTTCAAAACCTACTTGGCTAGGTAAAGAAGTTACTGGTATTGAAAAATATTATAATTCTAATTTAAGTAAAAAACCATTTTTAAAATGGTAACATAAAAAAAAGGTTAAAAGTAAAACTTTTAACCTCCTTTTTTTAACAACCTGAGTTAGCCCCCCACAGATTTATTCTCAGGTTATTCCCCCTTAAAACATAGTTCAAATATACGCAGGCTTATAACGCAAGTTGTATACTTTTAATATTTGGTAGTAATCTCTTAATAAATTACACTGATTTAGCAATTTTCGGTTTTCTTAATCTAATGGAAATCTAATAACTACAAGGGTTCCCGTTTCATTATCACATGAAATTTCTTCTATAACTACATCATAATTATCTCCATACATTAATCGCATTCGTTCTTTAACGATATTGATTCCATAGGACTTCCTCTTAACAGGGTTCGCAGATTTTCTATTCTTACTTGCTCTTATTCCAATACCATTATCTTTAATACTTACTTCTATATTATCCGTTTTCCTTGTAATATTGATGCTTAGTTTTTTATCACCTTTTTTAAGACTTAACCCGTGCCAAATAGCATTCTCGATAAAAGGCTGCATAAACAACGGAACTACTCTAACTTTGTTTAAGGGTATTGTTTTATCAATTGTTTGATTTACTGTAAAATTCCCTTTTAATCTCATTTGTTCCAGCTTTACATAAATTGCAATAATCTGTAGTTCTTCTTCCAAAGAAATTGTATTTTCATTTGTAGCTTGTAAAACCTTTCTAACTAAAGAAGAAAACTTAGTAATATAATTAGACGCTTCATCTACTTTATTCTGAATTACATAGTTATTTATTGAATTAAGAGAGTTGAATAAAAAATGTGGATTCATTTGACTCTTTAAAGCTATCATCTTTAATTCAGAAATTTGATTACTTTGTGTTAACAAACTAATTTCTGCTTCTCGTTTTTTCTCAAAAATTTCTTTAAAATAATTTCCTATTAGAATTGCATAAATAGTACTCTGAATAATTGCTCCAACAAAATAATAGAACATTCTATGCACTTTAAAATCTATTAAATAGAACTCTCCTCTAATCATTTTAATAGAACTAATATTTGCAAAAATTAAAAACAATACAGCACCAACAAGCAAGTATTTTACTTGTCGAGTTTTTCTTTTGGAAAGAATATAAAATACATAAAACGCACAAAATGAAGATAATGGAACCGAGTAAGCGACTACTTTTTTTTGAACTTCATACCCAAAAAAATACTGAACCAAAACAAGCGTAAAAGAAAAAGCAAGCAAAACATACGAGAGTATTTTTGCATTCTTATCTAACTTTGGGAAGTACTTCTTACAATTGACCAAACTTCTACAAAAAGCAACGAAATATGCATATCCCATGTATTGAATGGAAAAACTTATATACTCGTAATAATGTTGTACAACAGGATTGGTAAAAGCATCTCTGATAACATATACAGTCAAACAAAACAAATAGATACTGTAGTACTTATGTACATTATCTTTATTTTGAAGATAAATAACAAAGTGATAGACAAACAAAACCAGCAATCCTCCTCGTATCCATGAATAAAAAGCTGATGTAATATCTAAGAGTTCCATGTTATATTGTTTTAGGGAATAGGATTGTTACTTTTGTTCCCTTCAACTCATCTCTGTCTGCTAAATCAGTAATAAAAATTCTCACATTTTCTTCTCCATAGACCAAATTCATTCTGTTCTTTACCGTATCTATTCCATAAGATTTATGTTCTTTAGTTTTTTTAGATTTATTACTCAACCCTGAACCATTATCTATTACTTCTACAAGAATTAAATCTTCCCTATCTAATACATTAATTAATAATTCTCCATCTTGCTTTAAACTCAACCCATGCCATATTGAATTTTCAATAAAGGGTTGTGTAAACAATGGTACCACCCCTATTTGATTAACTTTTATTGAATCTTCTATAAAAATTTTATAATGGAAGGAATTTCTTAATCTCGACTGTTCTAATTTAATATAGAGTTCTGCTGTTTTTAGTTCTTCTTCTAAAGAAATTGTTACTTCTTCTGTCGTTTGTAGTACTTTTCTAATCAGTTTAGCAAACTTGGTTATATAGTCTGAAGCTAATTCTTTCTTGTTCTGAATTACATAATTATTAATTGAATTAAGCGAATTGAATAAAAAATGAGGGTTCAATTGATTTTTAAAAGCTGTCATTTTCAATTCATACAATTGCGCTGTTTTTCTTGCTAAGTTAAGCTCAATGGAGTTTTTTTCATATGAAACCCGTTGTATTGTATCAGCTATTAAAAAGGTGTAAATTATAGTTTGTACTATAATTCCTACAAATACAAAAAACATAGGATGTAGTTCTAAACTATTTAAAAATTCCATTTTACCATAATCTTTCAACACGGTAATGATAACCATTGCAAAAAAGAACCATGAAGCTACTAACGAGTATACTCCCTCGTTATCTACAATTATTTTCGTTTTAGCAAGTACAACAATAACTACGGTCACATATATGGGAACAACATAAACCAGTGTTTTTAATAGAAAATCATACCCAAAGAGTAAGTTTACTACCAAAAACAAAACTCCTAATATAAACAACTGATTTTTGAAGGATTTCGCTACTCTATCAAATTGCGGATATTCTTCTTTTGAATTATGAAGAACTCGAATAAAATTCAAATAAAATCCACAGGAAAAAGCGCACAATGTAACATTGGTCAATTCAAAAACACTCTGAAAAAAACTATTGTGAATTGTTCCTTTCAGTAAGTAAATAAAAATACCTAATAGATACAAAGAGAAATATTTAACAAGGCTTTCTCGATTCTTTAAAAAAATTACAAAATTGCTTACTAGTAATAAAAAAACACCTCCTCTGATCCAAGAATAAAATGTCGAATTAATATCTGTAAGCATTATTTATCTATGTTCAAGGCATTGATTACATCATTTTTTTTACTTCGGCTTACGGCCACTATAGTTCCATCGTTTAAAGTTAATTCATTTGCTCCCTTATTATATTCAATAACATAATTTAGGTTTACTACATATGAATTATGGACTCTTACAAACTCTGGACAAATAAACTTTTTTTGAACCTCTTTTAAAGTTTTTGTTGCAATAATGTTTTTTCCGCTAGTTAAATTGATGGTTGTGTAACTTTTATCAGATTTTAAATACAACACATCTTCTTTAGGTATTAAGTATACCTTACCATCTGCTTGAATGTTTATTTTTGCTGGGACTTCCTCAAGAACTTTTCCTTTTAAGATCTTTTTTAGTTTGATCATGGCCAAGGTCAGTTCATCAATATCAATAGGCTTTAATAAATAATCAAGGGCCTTTGCTTTTACTGCTTTTATACCATACTCATCATAGGCAGTAGTAAAAATAACCTCAAAACTTCTATTACTAAATTTTTCAATAAACGAAAACCCATCCATTTCTGGCATTTGGATATCCAAAAAAACAAGATGTGGATTTAATTCCTTAACTAACTCCACTGCAATAATAGGAGAACTACATTTGGTTATTGCAACCTCTTCATTAATACATTTTTTAATTTTCCATTCAAGAGCTTCGAGCGCATCTTTTTCATCGTCTACAATTACGATTTTTAACATATACCTTTAATTTTACTTTTTTCCTTAGGAAAAGTAATGGTAACTATTGTTCCTTTACCTTCCTTCTCATTAACTTCATTAATCTCTATAGAAATATTATGGGGGGTATAAATTAAATTTAATCTATCTTTTACTGTTTGTATTCCAAAGGACTTACGTTGAATTCCTTGTGTCTTTTTTCTTTGTAAAGACTCTGTAAATCCAATGCCGTTATCGATAATTTCTGTTACAACAGAATTATCTTTTTCTTTAATATTTATAATTAAGTTCTTCTCACCATCTTGTATACTCAATCCATGCCAAATAGCATTTTCAACGAAAGGTTGTAAGTACAGTGGAACAACTTTTACATTCTCAATATCAATAGTTTTTTCAATATTTATTTGATATGAGAAATTATTTCTCAATCTAGCTAATTCTATGTTAATATACAACTCTGAAATGCGTAATTCTTCTGCTAATGAAATATATACTTCATCTGTTGTTTGAAGTACCTTTCTTATGAGAGTTGAAAATTTCGCAATATATTTAGTAGCTTCTTCCTGTTTGTTTTGAATTACATAATTATTAATGGAATTTAATGAATTAAACAGAAAATGTGGATTCATTTTATTCTTAAATGCCGTCATTTTTAACTCATACAACTGTGATGATTTTTTATGTAAATTAAGTTCTATTCGTGACTTTTCTACTTCTATCTTCTTTAAAACATCTGCAATCAAAAAAGCATAAATAACTGTTTGAATCAATATTCCTATAAAAAAGTAAAACATGCTATGCACTTTTGCATCAAATAAAAACAGCGGTCCCTTAATAATTTTTATGGCTGTAATATTGGCTCCCAAGATTAACACTAATGACCCTATTAAAGAATAAATTCCTGCCTTTGTTTTTATAATTTCTACATAGGCCAATGCCCCTATTAAAACTATAGATAAAAAAGGAGCTCCATAAAAAAGTACTTGCTTTTGTATTTCAAATCCGAAAATCGATTGAACAACAAGCAACAAAATTGCCACAAGCAACAAGATTTTAGAAACCTTTATAGCGGCTCTATTCCATTTAGGGTAGTATTCCTCTGTACTTAATAATTTCCTTGTAAAATGAATATAAAATGAAAATGCTATGAATTGAATTGAAAAAACCAAATATTCATAAATACGTATCATGTACTTCTGCTCAAATACATCCTTGATCAGAAAAATCAAAATTCCAAAAAGATAAATTGAATAGTATTTATATACCTCTTCCTTATGTTTTAAATAAAAAACAAAATGATATAATAGCAGAAGAAAAATTCCTCCTCGAATCCAAGAATAAAACAGTGAGTTTATATCAAGTAGCATACTTTTCTAAATATAGAAAAATATTGTTACAAAGTGAAAAAAGCTTCCAAGAAGTACAAATACATGAAAAACAGCATGGTTATAAGGAATTCTACTAATGGAATACAGAATAGCTCCTAGCGTATAAGCAATTCCACCAGCAAGCAAATAATACAACCCTTCCATTGGCAAGTTATTCATAATTGGTTTGATAAAGAACATTACTTGCCATCCCATTAATAAATACAAAGCAGTAGAGATTTTATCAAAACGTCCTGTAAAGAATAGCTTTAAGATTACTCCTAACAATGCGCAAAACCAAACAAACAAAAACATGTACCAACCAAAAGTATTATTTAATACCACAATACAAAATGGAGAATAGCTTCCAGCTATAAGAACATATATCGCTGCATGGTCAAAAATATTTAGTTTCCTTCTTAAAGAAGGGTTTTTAGCTGCATGATAAAAAGTAGAAGCTGCATAAAGCACAATCATACTTATACCATAAATAACAAAACTTGCTTTATTCCAGAATCCTGAATATGCAGAAGATTTAGAAATTAAAAAAAAGAATCCTATAACACTCATGAACATTCCAAATCCATGGGTCACAACATTTAACCTTTCTTCTTTATCACTATAACGGTGATTTAAATTCTCGCTCATTATTCGGTCTGTTAGTATCTTCCATATACAATTCATCATTAATTAACTCATTGTATACCAAATCAAAAGTTTTCTTTTTCAAACTATCTTTGTCTTCCATACTTAAGCCTTTCGTTTCAATAAACTCTTTTTGTTTCACTCTAAAAGTACCAGGGCGCCCTTTAAAGAAGTCCCATGAAAACAATCGCTTGGCGTCGTAATAAATCTGTGGTACAATTGACATTTGATATTCAATTGATAAACTAAATGCCCCATTGGTAAATGGTGCTAATACCACATTTTCTGTTGGAACCAATCCCTCTGGAAAAATAGCTATACTCAACCCGTCATCTAATCGCTTTTTTACTCTTGTATATACTGCTTTTCTACTCTTAGGGTCTTTTCTATCAACCATTACCACAGCTCTCTTATAAAAATAACCAAAAATTGGCAGTTTTACTAATTCTTTTTTCCCAACAAATAAAATTGGGTTTTTACTCAGCGCTATCATAATCCACGGATCTAATAATGATGCATGATTTGCAATAAACATATAACTTTTACCTTGTACTAATTCTTCTTGTATATCTGCTTTCAAGCGAAACCCCATTCCATATATCAACACATAAGACCATGTTCTCATTAATTTCCAAAAAGTTCCGTAATATTTCTCATCAGATAACAACACTAATACAAATGGAGACATTAATAGCACTGTGACTATTATTAAAACATAAAACCAAATTCTCCAAATGAGTCGTAAAGGGAATAGTATATACTTTATCATATATGCGAATGTAGTAATTTCTTTTGTTTGATGAATTTAAACATTACTTTTGCCTCCTAACTAAAAAAGTTTATTCTTAAATTATAAGTAACAATGCCAAGAATTTTAACTGGAGTACAAAGTACAGGAACCCCACACTTAGGGAATTTATTAGGAGCAATTATACCTGCTATTGAAATGGCAAATGACCCTAATAATGAATCGTTTTTATTTATTGCAGATATGCACTCTTTAACTCAAATTAAAGATGGAAAGCAATTAAGAGAGAACACCTATAGTACTGCTGCAACTTGGCTTGCTTGTGGAATAGATATTAACAAAACAGTTTTTTACAGACAAAGTGATATTCCTGAAGTTACAGAATTGACTTGGTATTTAAGCTGTTTCTTTCCATACCAACGTTTAACCTTAGCACATAGTTTTAAGGATAAAGCCGATAGGTTATCTGATGTAAACTCTGGTTTATTTACCTACCCTATGCTAATGGCGGCTGATATTTTATTGTATGATGCTGAAATTGTACCTGTAGGAAAGGATCAATTACAACATTTAGAAATGACTCGTGATGTTGCCAATAGATTAAACAATGTTGTTGGAGATACATTAATCCCACCAAAAGAAAAGATCAACGAAGAAACTAAATTAGTTCCAGGAACTGATGGGGAGAAAATGAGTAAATCAAGAAATAATTTTATTGATATTTTCTTACCAGAAAAAAAGCTACGTAAGCAAATTATGGGTATTCAAACCGATAGTAAAGCTTTAGAAGAGCCAAAAGACCCAGATACTGATAATGTATTTGCTTTGTACAAACTCTTAGCTTCAGATGACCAAATTGCTGAAATGCGCGCAAATTATGAAAATGGAGGATATGGTTATGGACATGCTAAACAAGCATTATATGAGTTGATTTTGGAAAAGTTTGCTGACGTTCGTGCTAAATACAACCATTATATGGAAAATAGACATGAAATTGACGATGCTTTGGCCGTAGGAGCTGAAAAAGCACGAACTGTTGCTAAAGATGTTTTACAGAGAGTTCGTGAAAAAGTAGGGTATTAACCCTCTTAAATACGATAATTTACCTGATTAAAAACAGGAAATATACAACCTAAAAAAGCGGTACGAATAGCTAGTTTTGTGGTTCTAACCATTAAACTTTAATACTATGCCACATCATGCGCAAGGAACCACGGGCTGGACGAAATTAAAAAGTTACCAAGCTGTATGGGATCCAAAAATTGATTTAGGAAAATTTTATTTCACTACTTTTCAGGGTAAAAGACAAGAAACTCCATACATGACTTCTAGTAACTTTGCTAGAGTTATTGATATTTTAAGAAACGAAACTCCAGTATATGGAAACGCTTCTACCGGTTCAGTAACAACACAAGCAGAAGAAGTTGGAGAAGAAGAAAGTTAAGATGATAAAACTTTAATAACCAAAAAGCCAAAGTATATACTTTGGCTTTTTATTTTTGTAACATGAAAAAACTAATTTTACTTATTGCCTTATTTGGTATGGTAGCTTGTACAAAGACACAATACAAAGAACAAATTGTAGAAGCTTCTTGCGGACAATGTCAATTCGATTTAAAAACGCAAATGGGATGCGATTTAGCCATAAAAATTGATGATAAAGCCTATTTTGTAGAAGGAGCACATATTGATGATTATGGTGATGCGCATGATAAAAAGATTGGTTTTTGCAATGTTATTAGAAAAGCCAAAATAACAGGAACCATTGAAAAAAATATGTTTAAAGTTACTTCTTTTGAAGTGATAAAATAAAAAACTCCGGTGAAAATTCATTGGAGTTTTTTATTTGGTATATTTTAATATTTCAATAATATTTTCCTGAGTCAATTGTGGAAAAGTTGGTGTATGTTTTTTTGATATGAGATATTTGTATAATCTCACAGAATCCATTTCTAAACCACCCAAAGCAGGGCCCACTAATTTTTTATTTAATTTATGACAGCTAGCACATAAGGATTTAAAAAGTTTTTTACCTTCTCTAATTTTTTCCTCATCTACTAATCCTTCTCCAAAATCTTGAACAGCACAATAGGCTATTTCTTCTTTAAATACTTTAGAATCATATAAAACAACAAACCCTAAAGTAAGGGCTACAATCAAATAGGAAATAAATATTTTATTACCAATCCTCATTAAGGAGCTGGATTAGGAATAGCCGCATGCACTGCTTCTATTTCTTTTAAAATATCGTGAGATAATTCAATATTTATAGAATCTATATTCTCTTTTAACTGACTCATTTTTGTAGCTCCGATAATATTACTCGTTACAAACGGTAACTGATTGATATAAGCTAATGATAATTGCGTTAAAGTTAATCCATGTTTCTCTGCAATCTTCAGGTATTCCGCCACTGCTTTTTGAGCTCCATCTGTCATATATCGAGCTATAAAACGAGGAAATAAGGTTCCTCTTGCTCCTTCTGGTTGTCCTCCATTTAAATATTTTCCAGACAACACTCCTTGTGCTAAAGGAGAATATGCTAACAAACCAACATTTTCTCTCATCGATACTTCACTCATTCCTACTTCATATCCTCTATGAATCAACGAGTACGAATTTTGAATGGTTACCATTCTTGGTAAATTGTGGTCTTTAGCTGTTTGTAAATACTTCATAGTTCCCCATGGAGTTTCATTTGACAAACCAACATGTTTTATTTTTCCTTGTTTTACAAAATCATTCAAGGTTTCTAAAATCTCTAAATGGTTTTCAGCTTCTTTTGTAGATGTTTTATAAGGATAATCTCGTATTCCAAAACAATTCACTCCACGATCTGGCCAATGTAATTGATATAAGTCAATATAATCCGTTTGTAAGCGTTTTAAGCTCCCTTCTATAGCTTCGGTAATATTCTTTCTTCCAAACTTACCTGAACGAATATGAGCCGTATAATCACCTCCTCCAGCAATTTTAGAAGCCAACACTACTTGATCTCTTTTTCCGGTTTTCTTAAACCAGTTTCCAATGATTTTTTCTGTAGCTCCATATGTTTCTGGAGTTGCTGGTACTGAATATAATTCTGCAGTATCCCAAAAATTCACACCACGTTCTAGCGCATAATCCATCTGTTCATGTCCATCTGCTTCGGTGTTTTGACGACCCCAAGTCATCGTTCCTAAACAAATCTTAGAAACTTTAATATCTGTAGTTGGTAGGGTTGTATATTTCATCTTCTTTTTGATTTCAGTTTAGTATAGTATTCATTTTTTCTATCTAAAAAACCTTGAGTATACTTTGTTCCTTTTTGCTCAAAGAAATAAGAATTATCTTTTTTCTTAATAAATTTATCTAACGTATTATCTACATTTTGTAATCTGAAGAAATTTAATGGTCCTTCTTTATTAATAACAGAGAAACCTTTTTTATTAAAAGTTAATTTACCAATAGATTCAAAATCTTCATTCTTATTACCTCGAAGAAATAATGTGTCATTTTCTATTTTGTAATAGTACGGTTTTCTAAAACCAATTATACTTTTAAAATGAAAAAATTGACTTTTATTTATATATAATTCTTGATAAACAAAATTCTCATTCCCTTCCCTAAATTCATTTTCATCAGTTGCTAAATCCCCAATGTACCAATTTCCTTCAATACTAATGGAATCTTTATTTTCGGTACAACTCAGAAAAAGAATTGAAAAAAATAGAAAAAATAATCTCATCTTACTTTAATATAGCTTCAATACCTGGCAATGTTTTTCCTTCTAAGCTCTCTAACATCGCACCACCACCTGTAGAAACATAACTCACCTTTTCTCCAAATCCAAATTGTTTTACAGCTGCCACAGAATCTCCTCCTCCAACTAAAGAAAATGCTCCATTAGCGGTAGCTTCTGCAATTGCATTTCCTAACTCAATTGTTCCTTTTGAGAAGTTTTCCATTTCAAAAACTCCTAAAGGTCCGTTCCATAAAATAGTTTTAGATGCTGCAATTACTTGCGCAAAGTTCTCTGACGTTTTTGGACCAACATCTAACCCCATCCAACCATCAGGAATTTCTTTGGTATCTACTGTTTGTGTATTTGCATCATTTGAAAAGTCATCTGCAATTACCGCATCTACTGGTAAATGAATTTTTGTATTCTTTTCTTCTGCTAACTTTAAAATATCTAAAGCTAATTGCATCTTATCGTCTTCTACTAAAGAATTACCAATACTTCCTCCTAATGCTTTTACAAAAGTGAAAGTCATACCTCCTCCAATAATAATATGATCTACTTTTTCAATAATATTTTCTACAATACCAATTTTAGAAGATACTTTAGCTCCTCCTAAAATTGCAGTAACAGGTTTTTCAGAGTCATTTAAAACCTTATCAATACTTTCTATTTCTTTTGCTAATAAACTTCCAAAACACTTATTTCCTTCAAAAAATTGTGCTATCACTGCAGTTGAAGCATGTGCTCTATGCGCCGTACCAAAAGCATCGTTAACATAAACATCTCCCCATTGAGAAAGTTGTTCTGCAAAAGTTACATCTCCTGCTTTTTCTTCTCCATGAAAACGTAAGTTTTCAAGCAATAAAATTTCCCCTGGTTGTAAGTTTTCAACCGCTTCAGCAACATTCTCTCCAATACAACCATTTACAAACTTTACTTGTACTCCAATCACTTCGCTTACTTTATCGGCAATATGACCTAATGAAAATTTATCTTCAACTCCTTTTGGTCTTCCTAAATGCGACATTAACACACAACTTCCTCCATCTTCCAAAACTTTAATAATAGTTGGTTTTGCAGCTTGAATTCTAGTAGCATCTGTTACTTGAAATTCATCGTTTAATGGTACATTAAAATCTACTCTTATTAATGCTTTTTTATTTTCGAAGTTAAAATCGTTTAAAGTTTTCATCTATGTTGTGTTCTTTATTTTTTAATCACAAAAATAATTATTTATATCATATTGATTTCTATTCTTTTTGCGCTTTTAAACTTATATATTTGTTAAAGTTTATGACACGAACTTCTATAAAAATAACCGAAGAAAAACTTAGTTTACAAGAATGTATAGATTTTGTAAGCGAAGATAATTGTGGTGGTATTGTTCCTTTTGTTGGTACCGTTAGAAACGCTACCCAAAATAAAACAGTAACACAATTAGATTTTAGCAGTTATGTACCTATGGCTATCAAGGAAATGCAAAAAATAGCGGATGTTGCTCTTGAAAAGTTTGCTGTTGAAAAAATAGCTATTCACCATGCTATAGGTTCTCTTCAAATTGGTGATATCCCTGTAATTATAACGGTATCTGCTCCGCATAGAAATGCTGCTTTTGAGGCTTGTCAATATGCCATAGACACTTTGAAAGAAACAGTTCCTATTTGGAAAAAAGAGTTTTTTGAAGATGGGGAGGTTTGGGTGAATGCACACCCATAATGATTTTATAACTGGGGCATTAGCTCAGTTGCTTGAGCATTAAAAACAAAGATTTGGAAATAAAAAGACTATACTGATTGCACTAAACAATGAACGATTTATTAATTATTGGATTAATACTAACAGTTTATTTCTCACCTCTATTTTACCAAATCTATGTGGTTTTAAAAAAACATAAAGAAGAAAATAAACGAGTATTGAAAAAATTGATGCTTTATCTAAAATACAGTTTATCAATATTGTTTTTCTGTACTCTCTTAATTGCAATTTTAACCCACATCAACTTCTTAGATTATGAAAAACCTATAACTTTTGATAGATATAATCAAATATCATTTAAAAATTTCAGGGGTTTAGAATTGTTTAAAAAATCAATATATGGAAATAAACGATTTGCATACGTTGTGACTACCATTGATACTGATATTGATGATAATACAATAACAATCAAATCATTATTCCACCCTTCACGCTCTTTTGTTTACAAGAAGAATACAAATAGCTCCGAATTATTAACTCATGAAAAATACCACTTTAAAATAACGGAGCTATTTACTCGAAAAGCAAAAGAAAGAATTTCTAAACTAAAAACTTTTGATAAAAATAAAATTGAGGAAATTATTGAAGATATAAAAGCCAAAGAAAGACTATATCAAAAGAAATATGATTATGACACATTCCATAGCTACGTTTATAGTGAACAAAAAAGGTATGAAAAAGAAGTAGATAGTTTATTAACTTTGCTCACCAAATATCAAAAACCAAAAATTAATATTGATGAGAAAAATTAAATACATCTTCTTAGCTGTTGTTAGTCTTATTTTAACAAACTGTAAGACAGAGAAACATGAATTTCCTCTAGACAAAAGGTATTGGGATATAAACGACTATGACAAAGTTATTCTAAAATTACGTTTCGGATATGAAGATGATGAAAAGAAACCTACTTTTAGTAATCCTGAAGAAAGGATTATTGTAGAGAAATTAACTGATGAACAAAACTACAAAGTAGTTCTAGGTGATAATGAATTAGGTCTTAAACATAGAAATAAAGTTGCTACTGAGTTCTTCAAACACTGGAAAGACATGCATCAAATTTATCAAGCCATAGACCGTAAAGATAAATACATCTATGATATTGAAAAACTTGCGGTATGGCATTTTGGATTAGGTTTACAATTAGATTACTTTAAACTAGGTAATGATGAAATTAAAGAAAGTGCAGATGATCCTAATTCTCATATTGTTAAAGACAATATCAATTCAAATGTTAAAACTCTTATCAATAATTATATAATTTATTTGGATGAAATAAATGAAGAAAAAGCATATTCTAATGAAGGTAAAGCTAAATTAGCAAAGGGAATAGATAAATATTTCACCAAGTTAATTAAACTTTATCCAGAAGCTAATTATGGTAAAATGAGAAAAAAGGCTGAATTAATGATTAATAAAAGTAATTCAGACAAAGTAAAATCTTCATTAAAAAAACTAATTAAATTAATCGATTCAAAGAAAAAATCTGAAGATTAATTTTAATCAAAAAAAATTAAAGGATAAAAACCTATAAAACTCTGGTCAATTACTAAACAATCAATAGTTGTTTTTTGTTCTAGTTGTTCTATTCTTAATATAATAATTTACATCTGTTTGTAACTAATTTTTTACCATAAATCAATAATTAAAAATTTCAGAAAATACAGTATTAAAAAACATTGGGGCATTAGCTCAGTTGGCTAGAGCGTTTGACTGGCAGTCAAAAGGTCATCGGTTCGACTCCGATATGCTCCACTTTTTTAATACGGCAAATCTGCTGGTTCTATAAAAGCAATTTCAGGATTGTAAATTTCTTTAATAATAACTCTTATTTCATTCATAAACTCTTCTAATTTTTCTTGAGTGATTAATGGGTCTGGTGATCGATAGTTTGAAGAAAAGTTCATGGACAAGAACCCTTTTTTTAGATTTTTGAAAGAATAGATTCCTGCATGCAACTCTTTTTCAAAATTGAATTGGGTGTTTTGAGTGTATAAGTATGCATACAACATTACTTGTATGGCTTTATGGTATTTCAGTTCACGAATTATTTCAAAATCAAGAACTTTTAAGTTCGTGGTATCTACCATTCCTGTTTTATAATCGATAATCCTAGTAACTCCATTGAGCTCATCTATTCTATCCACTATTCCTTTTATTTTCACTGGATGATTGATTCCTTCTATGTTTATTTCTGCAGCTAACTCTTGTTCTGTAGCAATTACTTTTAACGCATTATTTTCATCTTGAACTAGCTTTTTTTCTTGTACTAAAAAATTATGTACGAAACGATTTGCTACTTCAAAAACCAATCTATTTTTACCCGTTGATATATCACCATTCTTAAAGTGCTTAGAAAAGAAGTACACAATTAACTCTTTTGTTTTTTGTTGCATGGCTGTAACATCATCTACTGACAAATACTTTCCCAAATAAGGTTGGTACAATTCTTCTAATGTATCATGCACAACCGTTCCCATCGTATTTGCTGCCACTGTTTCTTCTACATTGTCAAACTCATTAATTTTTAAAATCTTCTGCTTATAAAATGCAATCGGATTGTATAAATAATTGGTTAATGCCGATGGAGAGATTCCTTTAGAAGCTATTTCTTTTAACCTTTCAAAAACTAAATCATTCTTTTTTACTTCTTTTAATGTTACTGGTGTTGTTTGTACTTGCGGACTTATGGTTCTTTCTACAACATCATCCCGCATCATTTGTAATTGTGTTACAAAACGACTTTTCTCACCACTTCCGAAAACGTCATGTTCTGTATTGTACAGCAAGTATATGTTCTTCGCCCTTTGCAGCAATCTGAAAAAGTGATACGAAAACAGCGCGTCTTTCTCTCTGTAAGTTGGCAATCCAAATTCAATCTTGACATCAAAAGGAATAAATGTGTTTTGTTGATGATTCCCTGGTAATACTCCTTCATTAACCGAAGTAATAATGACATTTTCAAAATCTAACACACGTGTTTCAAGCACTCCCATTAATTGTAATCCTTGCAATGGTTCTCCTTGAAACGATAGACTTTCTGACTGTATTAATTGTCTAAAAAACTGCTGTAATGTTTTTAAGTCTTGAATATATTTATGGGTTACTTGTAAAGTTTGTAACTGATTAAAGGCTGTGTAAAAACGAAACAAATACTCTTTTTCTAATTCGTTTACTTCTGTTTTTAACAATAAAATCAGATGCAAAATTCTATCAATAAAATCTTCTACGGAGACAAATGCATCAAATAATGTGGATACTACTTTTTTACGTTCCTCTGAAAGCGTACCTAGAAAAGAGGTTATTAATTCTTTCTTTACAAAGGTATTGTTATTCTTAGCGATGCTTTCAGCAATAATATCTGATAAAAACTGATCTTCTAAGGTTAAAATTTTAAACAGTAGCGGATGTTTCAATAATCGAACAACATCTTTATGATAAAAAGCATCTTCTTTCTGCAATTTTTCTTGGTTGATAAATAATTGAAATACCGCAAATAATAAACTTGTTGTAGGAACATCTCTCAAGGGATACCCCATTGTAATATTTATTGAATTTACATTTGAAGGTAATGAGTTCAAAGTAATAGGCAATAACGATTCATCTGCCAATACCAATGCCGAATTATTATGACTTGAGAGTTTAGATAATAATTCTCCTGCATATTTTGCTTGTGTAATGTTTTTAGCTGCTCCAATTACTTCAATCTTTTTTGGTTGACTAAAGTAGTTTGCAACCGTTTGCATAGGGTGTTTTTGATAATACTTCCAAGTGGTTTTATACTTTCTTAAGAAGCTACCTGCTTGATGATTACTTTCATAAAAAGTTTTATCAATATCCCAAAATACTTCTGAAGTACCCACTTCTAAAAAACGCTGAAATAATAACTCTTCAGCAGCGTTTAACGCATTAAAACCAATAAAAAAATACTTCTTATGCTGATTCTGATCAAGATATGTTTCTACATGTTTTGTAGCTTCCCTATATAAAACACCTTGATACCCTGTTTTTTCTTTTACTAGAAAAGCATACAATTCATTGTACAAACTATTGAGCTTTTCCATAAAAGCAAAATGATCTTTCATCAATTCAGTTTCCTGAAAACTTCCTTTTACAGACCATTTTCTTAAACGATGAATATCTCTTAAATACACGAAAATTTCTCGTGTATTAATTAAATGCTGATCAAGTTCATTAAAATCTTGTATTACTGTAAAAGCCCAAGAAGAAAATTTATCGAAAGAATCAGGTGTTGCCTCTTGATTTTTATAAATCGTATAAAAATGAAACAATAATTGAACTGAATCTATCTTTTTAAATCCAGAAATATCTTCAACAAAATCGCCAATATTGATAATTTCTGGTAAAAAACCTGCTGAAATCTTGTTCTTAAAAGTGTTCTTTACAAATACTCCTGCACGTTGAGAAGGTAATACAAAAACAACATTTTCAAAGGTTTCTGTAGTTTGTAAAATAGTGTCTAAAGTTTCAGAGATAAAAGATTGCATAGGGTCACTTTCTTAAGTCCAAAGTACAATATTTATCTTACTTTTGATAAACACAACTATTCATTTTTATAAATTTTGAAAAATAATAATCAGTTAAAAATAGCATTAATACAATCTGATTTAGTTTGGGAAAGTCCTGATAAAAACAGAGAGCAATTTAAAAGAAAAATAGCTGCTATTTCAGAAGAAATAGACCTAATAGTACTACCTGAAATGTTTACTACAGGCTTTTCAATGAATCCGAAAAAAATTGCTGAAACGATGCAGGGTGAAACAGTTCATTGGATGCAAGAACTGGCAGAGGAAAAACGATGTGCTATTACAGGTAGTATTGTAATTATCGAAAACGATCAATATTATAATCGATTATTATTTATACATCCTTCTGGTAAAATTGAATACTATAATAAGAAGCACACTTTTACCTTAGCAGGAGAAGATAAAGTATACACTGCTGGGAAAGAAAAGTTGATGGTAAACTATCAAGGCTGGAAAATATGTCCTCTCATTTGTTATGATTTACGTTTTCCTGTTTGGGCTAGAAATGTTGAGAATTATGACTTACTATTATATGTTGCTAGCTGGCCTAAACCTAGAATTGAAGCATGGGATAGCTTGTTAAAAGCCCGAGCTATTGAAAACATGAGTTTCACGATTGGTGTTAATAGAGTAGGAGTAGATGGCAACGATTATCAATATACTGGTAACACAGTTTGTTATGATACCCTAGGGAATTGCATAGCAAAAAATAATGATGGTGAGGAAACTGTATTGGTAGTTACTTTAGATAAAGAAAAACAAAATGAAACCAGAACTAGGTTTCAATTTTTGGAAGACAAAGATCCATTTACACTTCAATAAAAAAGCGACTTTAAAAGTCGCTTTTTTATTTTATGCTGGTATCATCCACTTGAAATTAAATTTTGTATCAGGAACTACAATCCTTTCTGTAATTCGATACATTCTGTCTGGTAATTTCATTAAATAATCACGCGCCTTTTCTGCTTCTGGAGTTAAATTAGTTATCTTATCTATTTCCCAAGCATTGTTTAACTTCTTTAAAATATCAACATAATCAAATCCTGTATACACACCTATTCTTTGTGCAACGGTAGAAAAGTCATCAAACAAACTTCCTTTAGCTTCAAAAGATTCTCTTAAATGCATGGCTGGCATTACAATTTTATGCTTCATCATATGCTGAAAAGCCAACATCATTTCACTCGGATCAATCTTAAAGATTTCTTTTACAAACTCTGTATATGCTAAATGGTGACGCATTTCATCTCCAGCGATAATACGTGACATTTTAGCTAAAGCTTTATGGCCTTTTTTCTTAGCTATTTTAGCAACATTTAAATGTGAAATGTACGTAGCTAATTCTTGAAAACTTGTATACACAAAATTCTTGTATGGATCTGTAGCAGTACCAATATCGAAACCATCGGCTATTAAATGCTGAGTAGAAATTTCGACTTCTCTCATATTTACTCTTCCTGACAAATATAAATACTTATTTAACACGTCTCCATGACGGTTTTCTTCAGCGGTCCACGCTCGTATCCATTTTGCCCAACCATTATCTGGCTGTTGTGTTACTCCATCTAAATCAAGCAACCAAGATTCATAGGTTGGCAATGCTTCTTCTGTAATGGTATCTCCAACTAATACCACCCAAAAATCATCATCTAATTCTTTAGATATTTCTTGGATTTCTTTTACTTCATCTATAAAGGTATCTTTTTGAGAATTTGGTAAAAAATCGGTTGGTTGCCAAATTTTTTCAATTGGCACTAAAAACTTGTCTACAAAACTGTCAATATTTTTCTCCAGCGTTTGCATCACCTCCTTTCGGATGTTTTGTATAGACATACTATATATTTAAGGGTTATTTAATCGATTTTGTGATTGTTTCTTCAACAGTAGCAATTAAATCATTAAACGGCAATGTACTTGCCTTTATTGGTGGGTGAGTTGTAATTTTAATAGGGCTGAACAATCCTAATGGAAATTTCCCATATTTAAATACTTTCCATGAGTTGTTTATAGTTAAAGGAACTATCAATGCCTCTGGATTGTATTTTAAAAGCATTTTTAAACCATTTGGTGCAAAAGGCTTTGGTTTTCCCGTCCTGCTTCTTGTTCCTTCAGGAAAAATCACCGCAGACCATTTTTTTTCATTGATTGTTTTTGAAAATCTTGCTAACTCGCCTAAAGCTTGTTTTCCATCCTTTCGGTCAATCAAAGCTGCTCCTCCATGTCGTAAATTAAATGATACACTTGGAATTCCTTTTCCAAGTTCTTTCTTAGAAACAAATTTTGGATAATGCTTTCTAAAATGCCAAATAATTGGTGGAATATCAAATGTACTTTGGTGGTTTGCCACAAAAATAAGTGTTTGATTTTCTGGTAAATCTTGTTCATTCTTAACGCGAACAGGTATTCCTAAAATCAACAATGATTTGATTAAAAACCAATTCATAACATCTACAACCTTTTGGTGTCCTTTTTGCTGACCAAACAATTTTAGCCCCAGCCATTGTATAGGGTGAAAGATTAGCAATAGCATAAAGAATACAATTGCAAATATTGTTGATAAAATGTAGCTTAAAATTTTCATTTTTAATTTGATAAGTGGCAAAAATAAAAAATCCCGCGAAAGCGGGACTATTATTTGATGTTAAAACCAATTATTCCAAGGAATTCTAGATAATATAAGTAATAAACCTATTCCGTAGAAAATAACAAAGGTTTTAAACTTTGCTTCACTTTTTACTTGTTTCTTATGTTTTGACCACCCTATTGTTATTGCTGCAATAGCCAAAATCATCATTAATGGGTGTTCTAAAGCTAACAAACGTACTGCTGAATCTTTCATATCTCCAAGGCCTCTTTGAAAACCTCCCATAAAATATACTAAGATTCCTACTAAGAATTGAATGTGTGTTGTTATTAATGTAAATAAACCTAAACGGAATTCTTTATGCGTAAATTCTTTCTTTTGAATTAAACCAATTACCGCATTAACAACTGTATATATTAATACTGCCAATACTATATACGCCCAATAAGAGTGTAAAGTTTTTATCATAATTTGTTAGTTTATGTGCATAAATGCACCGATCGTTATTTAAAAGTGTTACATTTTTTTGAAAAAGAAAATTTCCTTTTGTCTTAAAATTCTTTGTAAAAATACTGAATTTTAATCATAAAAAAACCACCTCATTCGAGGTGGTTTCATATATTTTCTAAACGAGTCTTAGAAGTTTAATCTCATAGACGCATTCCAAGTAATTCCGTATCCGAAACGACCTTGATTGTTTCTATTGATTCCGTTCCAGTTTTCAGCTGGGTTAGCTGAAGCTGCATCGTTACCGTTTAAAGATTCTAAGTATAACTCATCTAATACGTTATCTACGTTTACTCTAAACTCAACACCTTTGATAAAAGTTCTTTCTTTTAACTGTGGTCTGAAGCTTAAACCTAAATCCATAGTATTATATGATGGTAATTCTAATGCTAAATCTCCTTCAGAGAATAATCTTGCATAGTAATTCCAAGTTGCATCGAAAGTTAAGCTAGGTAAAACTCTATAGCTAGCAAAAAGTCCAGCAGTAGTTTGAGCAGCTCCTCCAACTTCTTTACCATCTAAATCTACAACTGCGTTAGAAGTAATTGTATTACCGTTTTGATCGAAAGTAGATTGTGTAGCGTTTCCATCGAAAGTCCAATCACCAATAGAAGCAAAACCATTTACTCTTAATCCTTCGAAAGGCTTAGTGAATACTTCTAATTCGATACCTTTATGTAATTGAGTTACACCTCTGTTTTGAGTTAAAACGAATGAAGGTGTTTCAGGAGTACCTGAAGAGAAGAAGTCAGTTCTGTTACCCCATCTAGTATAGTAAACGTTTAAGTTAATATCAACTTTTTCGCTTCCAAATTGGTAACCTCCTTCTAAACCTAATACGTCTTGGTTTTCAACTGCAGGATTTACTAAAACATTAGAGTTTCTATCGTTAACAAATAAATCTGAGTGGAAAGGTTGACGAGAGTAGAAACCAGCATTTAAGAATACTTTGTGTTGCTCTGCGATAAGGTAAGATCCACCACCTTTAATATTATATCCAATGTTAGATACTTTTTCTGACTTTTCAGAAACACCAGCTTGAGAAACGAAGTAAAACTCTTCTCTTTGGTGATCTTGATTAGATAATGCTCCTTGAATAAATCCAGAAATCTTATCATCAGCATACTCTAATTGTCCGAATACTCCGTAGTAAGTAATTACTTCTTCGTAATCTCTATCTAAACGTTGTCTTCTATCGTTGTTAGGGTTGAATAACATTCCCCATGGGCTAATTCCTCCAAAATCATTATCGATAGTATAAGGTTCTCCAACAAAACTGTTGTACTCCCATGGTCTAGTTGGGTCGTTAAATTGAATAGATCCTCCGTTGAATAATTCAACAGCTCCTCTAAAGTGAACTCCGTTATAAGTTCTTACGTCAGCTCCAACATTTAAAGTTAAGTTGTCGTTTAATTGGTTTTCATAGTTAGTTACTAATCCAAACCAGTCATGGTTGTTAAATGAACCTCTAGCGTAAGTTTCGCTATTCATTCCGTCTCTAGTTACAGAAGCAAAAGCACCTCTACCTAAAGATCCGTATAATACAGAAGATAATGAAGAAGATTCATTGATCTTGTAATCCCAAGATAAGTTAGCAACTGGCTTGTGGTAAATGTTACGTCCTCCAGGGTATTTACCTGTGTTTCCTAAAGTATTAGGACTATCGATATCATCTCTATTCCAGCTGTTAAAACGGATTCCGTTATCTAAGAACGTTCCGATACTAGCTCTACCAGCAGCAGCGTGCCATTGTGGAGCTCCAGTAATCATAAAATTGAATGTATGATTTTCATTTGGTTGGTAACCTACAGATAAGAAGTAAGTTTGTCCTTGACCATGAGTGAAATCAACATATCCATCACCTTGCCAGTGACCGAACATCCCTGCAAAAGACCATCCTTTTTCACTAACTCCAGTTGAGTAGTAAGCAGTAGTTTTAGTATAAGAGTTGTTTCCAACAGTTTGTCTGATGAAACCACCTTCTTTCTTATCAATTGTTTTAGTTACAATGTTTACTGTACCTCCAACAGAAGAGATAGCTAATTTAGAAGATCCTAAACCACGTTGAACCTGTAAAGCTCTAGATACATCTAAAACTCCAGACCAGTTAGACCAGAACATTCTACCATCTTCCATACTGTTAATTGGCTGACCGTTTAATAAGAATGCAGTGTTTGTTTGATCAAAACCACGTAAAAACATTCTACCGTCTCCAAAACCACCAGCTTTGATGTTTTGTACAGATGGAGTAGATTTTAAAATTTCTGGTAAATCCCAAGCACCTGATTTAGCTTGAATTTCAGAAGCCTTAATCGTAGATACAGCGATAGGAGTTTTTCTATCCTCCGCTAAATCGATTACACCACCTCCAGTTACAACGATCTCATCTAATAAGTTAGAAACTTCTAATTGAATTGTTCCAACATTAGGATTTGCAGAAGTAAAAGCTACTTCTTTAGTCTTGTAACCAACAAAAGAAACTACTAAAGTTCCTGAAGTTGCGTTTGTGTTCAACATGAACTTTCCGTCAAAATCAGAAGCTGAACCATTAGATGTTCCTTTTTCTAAAACATTAGCTCCTGGTAATGGCTCACCGAAATCATCAACCACAACACCTGAAAGCTTAGTTTGTCCTAAAACTGCAGCAGAAATAAATAATAATGCTACAAGTAATAAATTGTTAAGTTTTTTCATTGTTTAATTTAATAGTTATTAAATGCGACAGCAAAATTCTTGCTTTTATTGTTAACCAATATTAACTTAATGTTAAGTTTTTTAACGTTAACTTAACATTAGCCCTATGTAAACTCAATCTAAGCTGATAACATTTTATTAGCCAATTCCTTACCCAGCTCTACTCCGAACTGATCGTACGAATATATATTCCAAACAATTCCTTGCACAAATATTTTATGTTCGTACATGGCTATTAACATTCCTAATGTTTTTGGTGTAAGTTTCTCAAAAAGAATAGCATTGCTAGGTCTATTACCCTTAAACACTTTAAACGGTAATAGATCATTTACCTTTTCCAAATTGTTAGACGTCTTTAATTCTAAATGAACTTCTTCTTTAGTTTTACCATAGGCTAATGCTTCCATTTGAGCATAGTAGTTCGCCATTAGCTTTTTATGATGTCCTTCATATCCATACAGAGATTCTTTAAAACCAATAAAGTCTGCTGGAATTAATTTTGTTCCTTGATGCACCAATTGCATAAAGGCATGTTGCATATTTGTTCCAGAGCTACCCCAAACAATATTTCCTGTTTGGTAGGTTACTTCTTCACCATTTCTATCTACTCCTTTTCCATTACTCTCCATAATAGCTTGTTGTAAATAAGCTGGAAGTTTTTCTAAATATTGTGTATATGGTAAAATCGCTTCGGTCTCTGCATCGTGAAAATTATTATACCAAATACTTAATAGGGCCAACAATACTGGAATGTTTTTATCAAAAGATGCTGTTTTAAAATGATTATCCATTTCTTCAGCTCCATTTAACAATTCTTTAAAGTTATCAAATCCTACAGCTAATGCTATAGATAATCCTACTGCAGACCACAATGAAAATCTTCCTCCTACCCAATTCCACATAGGAAAGACATTCTTCTTATCGATACCAAAATTAGTAACCGCATCTAAATTAGTAGAAACAGCAACAAAGTGTTTAGGTACATCAAATAAAGTACCTGATTTTAAAAACCAATCTCTAATGGTATTTGCATTGGTTAATGTTTCTTGTGTTGTAAATGTTTTTGATACAACAACGAATAATGTAGTTTCTGGATTTACTTTTTTAAGAATTTCAGCTACATGATCACCATCAACATTAGAAACAAAATGCGTATTTAGTTTGTTCTTATAATATTTAAGAGCATCCACTACCATTGTAGGTCCTAAATCTGATCCTCCTATACCTATATTAACAACATCTGTGATGGCCTTTCCAGTATATCCTTTCCACTTACCAGAGGTTACTTTATTCGTAAATGCTTTTATTTTACGAAGTGCTGTTTGGATTTTTGGCTTAATATCCTTCCCATCTATTAAAATAGGTTCTTCTGAATTACTTCTCAAAGCAGTATGTAATACCGCTCTTCCTTCTGTTGCATTAATAATATCTCCAGAAAAATATTTTTCTATTGCATCTTCTAAATCAACTTCATTTGCTAAGTCTTTTAATAGACTCATCGTTTCATTTGTTACTAAGTTTTTAGAATAGTCAAGCTCTAGTTCGTTTAATTGAATACTAAAGTTTTCTTTCCTACACGCATCTTCTCTAAACAATTTCTTTAATTGAATAGATTCTGATACTTCTTGATAATGCTCAACAAGCTTTTTCCAAGCATCGGTTTGAGTTGGATTGATATTTTTTAATGCCATACTAAAAGTTTAGTGAGTTGATAAAATTTCTAACTCTTTCTTAATAATTGGTTTTTTTTCTGGAAAAGGAATACTATCTAACTGATTTTTAAAAGGTTTAATATATTCCAAATATGAAGGTTTTATTTTTGGGTCTAAAGGTTCAGCTGCAGGTAATTTTTCTCTAAACGGATCTACCTGTCTACCATACTTCCAAAAACGATAACAAACGTGAGGTCCACTAGTGTTACCTGTCATTCCTACCCAACCTATAATATCTCCTTGTTTTACATAATCTCCTACACGCACATTTCTTTTCTTCATATGTAAATATTGAGTAGAGTAAGTACTATTATGTTTTACCTTGACATAGTTCCCATTTCCTCCTCTTCTTTTCGATTCCACTACAGTACCACTTGCTGTAGTCATAATAGGAGTGCCATAAGGAGCAGCAAAATCAGTTCCTTTATGTGGTCTTACACGATTTCCATACAGTTTAATCCTACGTCTTAAATTATATCGTGAGGAGATTCTGTATTGAAATTTAATGGGTGATTTTAAAAATGCTCGACGAAGCATATTTCCTTCCTGATCGTAATATTCAGCAATATTCTTTATGGTATCTGCCGTAAATCTGTATGCTTGTAAATCCTCTCCTTTATGATTAAAGATGGCTGCCTTTATTTTTCCATACCCTACTAGGGTAGTATCGTTAATATATCGCTCTTCAAAAATCAGCTTAAATTTATCTCCTTTTTGTAATCGATAAAAATCTAAAGTCCATGCATAAATATCTGCCACTCTATTGGTAAGTGTAGGTCGTAATCCTAAACTATCCATAGTTACCGATAAATTTGAATTTATTTCTCCCGCTATTTCTTTTTCAACAATTTTTACAGGCTCTTTATATTTATAAGCAGATATTATAGAATCTTTAAAATCAATTACCGTTGCATTGACTAAATTGTGTTTGTAAATAAAAACTTGTGCTTTCTCTAATGTGTCTTTAGAGGCTAATATCATATAGGGCTTACCCGTTCTTACCCTTCTAACATCAAAAGTATCTTTAATCTTAGTTGCTATTTCGTTAATTTTAGGATACATAACATGGTGGCGATCTAAAATTACCCCAAAGCTCTCACCACTTTTTATGGTATCATTGATTACTTTATAATCGTCTAAATTAAATCCATAAGCATATACCGGCTCCGGAACCTCAATTTTAACAGGTTCTACAACTGGTTCTTTCTTTTCTTCTTTACACGAAAGAAAAGCGCCTACTATAAATAAAAAGAGGGCTATTTTTTTCAAGTAGTAAGTTATTTTTTTGTTAGTAGTTCGAGCAAAAATACAAATAATTGCGATTGCTTCTTACACTTTAACAATAAGTAAACAACTTACTAATAATTAATCAAATACTATTTGAAATGGATTTGCCAATCCTTTATATGCTTCTAATTCTGCTCTTAATGAGCCTACAGCCAAAGAGGCTTTCATTTTTACTGGAATTTTATTGGCGTCTGCAGTAATCCAAACAGTCACACTTTCCTGCTCCTTAAACACACGACCGGCTTGAACCAAAGGTCTGAATTTTTGAGTTTTTACTTTTCCGAATTTTGTTTTTAGTGTTTCATTTCCTAAAAAACGTAGTTTGAAAGGATAGCTTTTATTATCAAAAAACATATCTACCGTAATTTCCTCTCCTTTTTTAAGTTGTTTCGTATTATAATTTCTAAGAAAGTAAAAGGTAGAAATCATGTCTTGCGGACTCTTGATAGAAACCGTAGTATCTTTTTGCTTTAAAAAATCTTGAATATAAGCAGTTTGATTTTCATAATTAAAGGTTGTATGACGATGTTTCTTATACCCTCCTTCATTAATTTTTCTTTTAAATAAATAAGGCTTTACCTCATTTACATCAAAATAACTCTCGTAAACATCATCTACTTTAAAAAACCAGCTTACCATACCAGAGGTCCATCCAGTTCCTCTTGCATGCAACACTTTCTTTCCATTTAATTCTTCTTCTGTTAGTTTTAATTCTGCGGTACCAGCTTTTAAAAATCCACTATAACTCATTCTATATCTTAACCATTCACCTCCTTGAAATGCAGGTGTAGATTTTTCTTGAGCTTTTACATTGACCGTAAAAATAAATACAGCTATAAGGGTTATTATTTTTTTCACAGGTTAAAATTTTATTATTAATCTAAATGTAAGTTTATCATAAAGCAGAAAATATTTCCAATTACTCATTCTCACATTTTAAACTTTAGTTTCTCCTTAAAAAGAAGCTACTCAAATTTACAATTGTTCTTTTCATACTTTCCAAACTTATGAAATATGATAGACAATTACCATTCCAAAATAAAAAAAGAGGTTAAAACTAACCTCTTTTTAAACTTATTATTCCGTTAACATTAAAATGTTCCCCAGTTTTTTAGTTCTTCTTCAGTCCATAAATATGGAAAGAAAATTCTTCGTTGATACTTTGGATGTAGGTATTTTCTCCAATTACTTCCTCCTGTAGCTTCTAAAGCAGTATCATCTCCTCCTAAATATTTACCAGCAGCGTTATAATGTGCCATTACCCATTTTACATTAACCGTGTAATCATAATGACGCATCGCTTCAATTAATTCCTTATTTTCTTGCACCTCTTTAGGTAGTTGTTTAAACTTTTTTGAAAGATTACAATCATTATAGTCTTCCATAAAATCAATAAACTCACCCATGTATTTCTTTTCAAACAACTTTAACAAGGTTGTCTTTTGTCCAGTAGAATAGTTCTTTCCAGCAGCTTGCCAATATAAATGATCATAGGCATTCTTGAATGACGAACTTCTGTCAATAGTATCTCTAAATCGGGCATCTATTAAATTTATCAACTCTGTTGATGCAAATTCTATTTTTCTATATTGCGCACTTTGAAATCCACTTGCCGGAGTTAAAGTATTTCTAAACTTTAAATATTGGTCTACGTCCATTCCTTCTCCCATTACGGAGAAAGAACTACTTAGAACATCAAAATATCTGCTAATTCTCATTAAGTGTTTTGTGAATTTTTCCGCAGATATGTCATTAGATTTTGCCACTTGATCTATTTCCCAAAGAATCATTTTAAACAACAATTCATTTACCTGATGATACATGATAAACACCATTTCATCTGGCTGTGTTGTTCTTGGTATTTGTAATCCTAAAAGCGCATCGGTTTGTATATAATCCCAGTAAGTAATTGGTTTACTCCAAAGTAATCCTTCTAACATAGCTTCTACTGGTACTCCTAACTCTTCGTATTTATTTTCTATTGATTTTAATATTTCTTCTTTACTCATTGTTTTGTTTATTAAAATAGGTATAACATTCACTTTCTAATTTTAAAGTGACGTTTACGAGAAGGGAGATTTTATATTTAAATATCGATCCATTTTTTATACCTAAAAACCAAGAAACGCAACATATATGTTTTGATTCTTGGCTTTTGATTTTATTAACTGAGTTATATTCCTATAATGTTCCTCTTAATTGTTGTTCTCTTTCAATTGATTCGAAGAGTGCTTTAAAGTTTCCTGCTCCAAAACCACGCGCTCCCATTCTTTGAATAATTTCAAAGAATAATGTTGGTCTATCTTCAACTGGTTTTGTAAAAATTTGCAATAAATATCCTTCTTCATCTGCATCGATCATAATACCTAAAGCTTTTAATTTTTCGATATCTTCTCTTAACTCATGGCTAAATTCTTCTAATCTACCTGGAACTGCTTTGTAATACTCTTCTGGAGGAGTTGATAAAAACTCTACACCATTAGAACGTAGCTGAGTTACGGTTTTGATGATATCGTCAGTAGCAACTGCAATATGCTGTACGCCTGCTCCTTCATAAAAATCTAAATACTCCTCAATTTGAGAACGTTTTTTCCCTTTGGCTGGCTCATTAATTGGGAATTTAATCCTACCATTTCCATTAGACATTACCTTACTCATTAATGCAGAATACTCTGTGTGGATTTGTTTATCATCAAATGATAAAAAGTTTTCAAACCCCATTACATCTTCATACCATTTTACCCAAACATCCATTTGGTTCCAACCAACATTTCCAACCATATGATCAATGTATTTTAATCCTGCTGCTGGTGGGTTATATTCTGATTCCCATTTTTGAAACCCTGGTAAAAAAGCTCCATTATAATTTTTACGTTCTACAAACATATGTACTGTTTCTCCGTACGTATAGATTCCAGCTCTTACAACTTCTCCATGTTCATCGGTTTCTACTGTAGGTTCCATATATGATTTAGCTCCACGAGAAGTAGTTTCCTTATATGCTTGTCTTGCATCCTCAACCCAAAGTGCAACAATTTTCACACCATCACCGTGCTTTACAATGTGATCATTAATTGGTGACTTGCTATTTAATGGAGTAGTAAGCATTAATTTGATTTTGTCTTGTGTTAAGACATAACTTACTGAATCTGTTGCACCAGTTTCTAATCCACGATATGCGTGTGATTGAAATCCAAATGCTGTTTTATAAAAATGTGCTGCTTGTTTTGCGTTTCCTACGTAAAACTCTACATAATCTGTTCCTAAAAGTGGTAAGAAGTCTTGTGCTCCTTCAAATATTTTTTCTAAACCGTAGTTTACTGATTTTATTTCTTTACTCATGATGTTGTTTGTTGTTTTTGTTACTCTAACCAAGATTTGTAATAATCCTCGTCTGCTATTTTCATTGCTTCTTCAGTTACCTTTAATGGCTTAAATGTATCTACCATTACAGCTAATTCTTCAGTAACTGTTTCTCCTATACTTCTTTCTGTTGCTCCTGGGTGTGGTCCGTGTGGAATTCCTGCTGGATGTAATGAAATATGACCTGCATCAATATCATTTCTACTCATGAAATCTCCATCTACATAATACAATACTTCATCAGAATCTATATTACTGTGATTGTATGGTGCAGGAATGGCATTTGGATGATAATCGTATAATCTTGGAACAAAACTACAGATAACAAAAGCGTCTGTTTCAAATGTTTGATGCACTGGTGGTGGTTGATGTATACGACCTGTTATTGGCTCAAAATCATGGATTGAAAAAGCATACGGATAATTATATCCATCGTATCCTACTACATCAAAAGGATGTGATGCATATACCATTTCAATAATTTCATCTTGCTTTTTTACTTTAATGACAAAATCTCCTTTTTCATTATATGTTTCTAGTTCTTCTGGTCTACGAATGTCTCGCTCACAAAATGGAGAATGCTCTAATAATTGACCAAACCAGTTACGATAACGCTTTGGAGTATATACAGGACGATATGATTCTACGATAAATAAACGATTTTCTTCAGTATCAAAATCTAATTTATAAATCATTCCTCGAGGAATTACTAAATAGTCTCCGTACTTAAAATCTAAATTTCCATACATCGTACGTAATTTCCCTGTTCCTCTGTGAACAAAAATTACCTCATCTGCATCTGTATTTTTATAAAAATAATCTTTTGTTGATTCTTTTGGAGCTGATAATATAATATTACAATCTGAGTTAGTTAAAACTACTTTTCTACTCTCTAAATAATCATTCTGTGGAGGTACTTGAAAACCTCTAAAGCGATATGATTGTATATTATTGGCTTTGGCTACTTTTGGAGCAACTGAGTATTGCTTACGAATTTCTTTGACCATTGTTGGTCTAAATTCGTGATAAGAATTGGTTGACATTCCATCAAAACCAATAGTACCAAACAATTGTTCGTAATATAAACTTCCGTCTTCTTTACGGAACTGCGTGTGACGTTTAGGTGGTATTTTTCCTAATTTATGATAAAAAGGCATATTTTAATGTACTTATGAATTTATAAAAATGATGCTACAATTTATTCTAGTAAATAAATTGTACCATCCCATACTACTTAACACTTAAGTAACATTATTCAGGATTTCGCTTAATCATAAACTTCAAATGTGCTAAAAGACCTAGCCAATACATTGTGTAAGCATTTAGTTGTTGCCTTACAAATATACAGATTTTAAAAATGGAATTCATTTTATTCGTTTTCAAAAAATACATTATTTAAATTTATTCTAAATAAGTATTGTGAATCCGTTTTTCATACCATACATTTGCAGTTAAATTATTTTTAACAAATCTAAATAAAAACAAATGAAAAGAGTTTTACTAGCCATATTTCTACTTACTACTTTGGCAATAACAGCTCAAAATTCTAGAATAAGTGGAAAAGTCATTGACAACAATAACAACCCATTAGTAGGGGTAACTATTCTAGTTAAGAATTCCGAAATAGGTACTCAAACCGATATTGACGGAAAGTTTGAATTCACTAATTTAAATGCCGGTGGTGCAGAATCATTAGTTATATCTTATGTTGGTTTCAAAACGAAAACAATTAACGTCACAGCGCCTCAACAAAATCTATTGATAACCTTATTCGAAGGAAATGAATTATTACAAGAAGTAGTAATTGATACTGACAGAAAAAACAAGTTTTCAAGAAAGAAAACTGCCTATGTTTCTAAGCTTCCTTTAAAAAACATTGAAAACTCTCAAGTATACAGTACAATTACGAATCAACTTTTAGTTTCTCAAAACGTTACTAATTTCTCTGATGCCCTAAAAAATGCAGTTGGAGTAGATCAGTTATGGCCTTCAACTGGTAGAAGTGGTGACGGTGCTGGATATTATTCAGTAAGAGGTTTTTCTGTTCAACCTCAACTGGTAAATGGTATGCCTGGAATTACCAATGGTTTTATCAATCCTTCTAATGTTGAGCGCGTAGAAGTAATTAAAGGACCTTCTGCTACTTTATTCGGAAGTACTGTTACTTCTTACGGTGGATTAATCAATATTGTTACTAAAAAACCTTTCAAAGGAACGGGGGGTAACATCTCTATCGGAGCTGGTTCATTTGGCTTTAGAAAGTTAACCGCAGATGTTAACACTACCGATGAAAGTCAAAAATTCTCATTACGCTTAAATGCAGGATTTCAATCTGAAGATAGTTTTCAAGATGCTGGTTTTAGGAAATCACATTTTATAGCTCCAGCTATTTCATATCAGGTAAACAACAAGTTATCTTTAAACGTTAGTTACGAATTGTCTTCTACCGACCAAACTAATCAAGTTTTTTTATTCTTGAATAGAGCAGCTCCTTTGACATTTGGGAATATAGAAGAACTAAACTACAACACAGAATTATCATTAACCAATAATGATGTTTCTATTAAGAACCCTACTCAAAACTATCGTGGAGAGATTGCCTATAAAATAACAGACAATTGGTCATCTCAAACCATTATTGCAGGAGGAAACGCAAAATCTAAAGGTTACTATACCTACCTATATAATTTACAAGCAGACATGTTTGGGTTATATGCTCAAAATACAGACGCCGAAACAAACACTCTTAATTTACAACAAAACTTTACTGGAGATTTTAAAATAGGAGAAGTAAGAAACAGAATTGTTGTTGGTGTAGACTATTTAGAATCACAAACCATAGACAAAAGTTCTAATTGGAGAGGAATTCATGTAGTAAACCCGCAGGGTCAAGTAATTCCAGTTCCTGCTGCTTTTGGCTTTGCTAATTTACCTATTAACAAAGCAAATATTGATACTGTATTAGCCAATGCTGGTAATGTTGACACTGATGTTAATCAAAACATTTTCGGAGCCTATATTTCTAATGTTGTTAACGTTTTACCAGAACTATCATTAATGGCTGGTGTGCGTTATGATCGTTTTGATTATAAAGGTGATGATAACAACCCTTTAGATGATGATACAGCATATACAAAATCAACTTTCTCTCCGAAATTTGGTGTTGTATATCAACCGATACTAAATAAAGTTTCTGTTTTTGCAAACTATCAAAATGGATTCTCTTACGTAAACCCAGAGTTAACTTTAGTAGATCCAAGTAATCCAGCTGCAGGAACTCAGCTACTATCATTTGATTTGGAAAGAGCAAATCAGTTTGAAGCTGGAGTTAAAACAAATTTATTCAACAATAAATTAGAAACTACTGTTAGTTACTATAACATTTTGGTAAGTGATAAAATTATTGGTTTTGGACCTACTAAAACACAAGATGGAAAGGTTAGAAGTCAAGGTATCGAAATTGAAGCAAACGCTAGTCCTATAAATGGATTAAATATTAGAGGTGGATTTAGCTACAATGATTCTGAGATATTAGAATCTCCTTCGAATCCTGCAACTGTTGGTAACAGATTCGGAGAAGCTGGTGCCAAATTCAATTATAATTTCTGGGCCGATTATAAGTTTGACACAGGAGTTTTAAAGAACTTTGGAGTTTCTGGTGGATTTAATGGGGCTAGCGATTTTAACACCATGGAAAATTACCCAATCTCAGGAGATTTCATCCTTCCTGCATATACGGTATTTAACGCTGCTATATATTATGAAAACAATCTATTTAGAGCTAGCATAAACGTAAACAATTTAACAGACGAAACCTATTTTAAAGGGTGGAGTACTGTAACACCACAACAACCACGAGCTTTTTACGGATCATTAACGTACAAGTTCTAATTAAACACCTATTATTTATCTGAATTTCAATCAACTAACCCAAAACTCTGGATAAATTATCCAGAGTTTTGATTTTCTAGTCACTTTACTTTTCTCAATAAAATCTTAAACTAAGATCTTCTTTATTTTTATTTAAAATAAATCTTAATAAGCTTTGTTCTTAAGCTTTTGTGAAATATCTTTGAGCCGTTTTTTAAATTATTAATCTTATTAAATCTAAATTAAAACAATGAAAAGATTTATGACAACCATAGTGTTTTTTATAGCTATGGTAACTGCAGTAGCCCAAAGTGGCTCTGTAACAGGTACTGTTGTTGATAACAGTAACCAGCCTTTAGTAGGAGTAAACATTCTTATTAAGGGAACAGAAAAGGGAGGGCAAACCAATTTCGACGGGAAATTTGAAATCAAAAATGCTCCGACTGGAAATCAAACATTAGAAGTATCTTATATTGGATATAAAACTAAGTTTGTAAATGTTAATTTACCAGTTCAAAATATTGCTATCACTTTAAACGAAGGAAATGAGCTATTAGAAGAGATTGAAATCACTTCAAGAAACAATAAATTTTCTCGTAAAAAAACCGCATATGTGTCTAAATTACCATTAAGAGACTTAGAAAACTCACAAGTGTACTCCACAATTACATCAGACTTATTAGAGTCTCAAATTATAACAAATCTAGAAGATGCTTTAAATAATTCTACTGGTATTAGTAAGTTATGGGAAGCTACCGGTAGAGCCCCAGGAGAAGGAACTGGTTATTTTTCTGTACGCGGTTTCGCTACACAACCAAAACTAGTTGATGGAATGCCTGGCTTTACTTTAAGTGCACTAGACCCTTCTTACATAGAAAGGATCGAAGTTGTTAAGGGGCCTTCTGCAACCTTATTTGGAAGTACAGCAACTTCATTAGGAGGTTTAATTAATATTGTAACTAAAAAACCTTATAAAGGAAAGGGCGGAAGTGTTTCTTTCACTGCTGGTTCATTCGGACTTAATAGGTTTTCCGTTGATTTTAACACACCTCTTTCAGAAAATAAAAGAACTTACTTTAGATTAAATGCTACTCATTTAAAACAAAATAGTTTCCAAGATGCTGGGTTTAGAAATTCTTTCTTTGTTGCCCCATCTATTACCCATAAAATAAATGATCGCTTAAATATTTCGTTTGGTTTTGAATATGCGAAAACTTCGCAAACCAACCCTTCAATGTTATTTGTAAACAGATTAGGGAAAGACAGATTAACGGCTATTTTAGCTCCATTTGGAGTAACTCCAAACGTACCAACAAATGTAGATGAGCTAAATGTAGATCCGTCGAAATCTTTCACTTCTGATGATGTTGTTTTAAACAGTTTAAATTTCAATACAAGATCTATTGTTGATTATAAGCTTTCTGACAACTGGACTTCTCAAACAATTTTTGCTAGTAGTTATGCAAGAACTAAAGGTTTCTATCAATATAATATTGATGGTGGTGCTGCTGGTTTATTACAAGTAGCCGGAGGTTTAGGCGCTTTATTACAAAACCCTACTTTAAATGCTGTATTAGGGCCTACAATTACTCCATTAATTGATGAGGCTGTAAACTTAACTGCAACGCCTTCTTTTGCTAGAATCTTTGATAAAAGAAACGCCAATGCTACAAATTACAATTTGCAACAAAACTTTATTGGAGACTTTAAAGTTGGTGATTTAAGAAACCGTTTTGTTGGAGGGTTAGACTTTGTTAGTAGATCTCAACATTCCAGAAATCAAAATGGAAGTCCTGTAATATCTCCATCTTCAAATCTTGGAACTGTATTAGGCTTCTTAGATAACCCACAAGCTTTTGCTCCTATAGACGACACAACCGCTGCGTTTTTACAAGGTGTTGGTGATCAAATAAGAAATGGATTAACTGTTTTCCCATATTTCGATGCTTTCTTAAGCCCTCAAGGGAATATTCAATCTCCATACTTTACTCCTGATGCTACTTACAACATTAGAAGAACAGATTTAGAGAATGTATTTAACAGTGTTCCTGTTATGGATATTAAGACAAACTCTAAAACCTATGCTGCATATATCTCGAATGTATTAAATGTAACTCCTCAATTAACGGTTAACTTAGGTTTACGTTTAGATCACTTTGATCAAGATGGTAATACCGCAACTAGTGCTGATAATTATACGAAAACAACATTATCTCCAAAAGCCGGAATTGTGTATCAAATTATTCCTAATGAATTATCTGTTTTTAGTAACTATCAAACAGGATTTGTTAACAAAGACCCTGTAATTAACCAAGATGGTACAACAACAAATTTTAAACCTATAAAAGCAAATCAATTTGAGGGTGGTATAAAAACAAGTTTGTTTAGCAATAGATTAGACTTAGGAGCTTCATATTATCATATTATCGCAAATAATATTACAACTACTGATCCTATGGCTTTTTTAACAACTAATCAGGTTGATTTAAAAGAAGTTACTAGTAAAGGAGTTGAATTAGAACTAAATGCAAATCCTATAAATGGATTAAACATAAGAGCTTCTTATGCATATAACGATAGTAAAGTTACCGATGCTTATAGTGAAAAAGCTGTAAGAGGAAATGTTACTGGTGTAACTTTAACAGAATTAGAAGGAAGAAGACCAGAAGAGGCAGGTCCTCAAACTACCTATAACTTTTGGACCGATTATAAGTTTCCAGAAGGAACTTTCTTAGAAAAGTTTGGTATTGGAGCTGGATTCAATGGTGCTTCTGAGCATTTAACAATTAACAATGCTATTTCAGGAACTTTTACATTACCAAGTTATGTGGTTTATAATGCTGGTATGTATTATAACTCAGATAAGGTTAGAGTTGGCTTAAAAGTAAACAACTTAACTGACGAAGTTTATTATAAAGGATGGAGTACAGTGAATGCACAAGCTCCAAGAGCATACTTAGCTTCTGTAACTTATAAGTTTTAGTTTAGATCAATTTGAATTACCAATCACAAAACTCTTTACAAACTTGTTTAGGGTTTTGTGATTTCAACAAAACAACAAATGATTACAAGTATAGTTTTATTTATTTTCTTAGGAACTTTTGCCTTATATAACACCTCTAAAAAAGCTGTATTAAATAATCATACGTCTCTTAATAAATGGTTACAAGCAAACATTAAGCAATCTAAAATAATTGGTGTAATTTCTTTAATCCTAGCTCTAATTTTAGCACTATTAATGTTAGGCATAATGGGTGGCTTTTTAACCTGGTTAATCGCACTGATGATTGCTTTAAGTTTATTAATCATTTTTGCTCCTACAGGAATTTTTAATCGAAAAAAGTTAATAATTCTCTTTGTTTTAATTTTTGTACTAGAATTGCTCTCTAATCTTTAAAAATCATATCTGTGCCTGCTAATCCAAAACATCTTTCAAAGTCTCCCTCTCAACAATTTGCTAAAATTTCAGCAGGAATTATTGGAGGATATATTGTTACTGCTTTATTTCATATGTGTTTAGCCTTATGGTTACCCAATCCAAAAGAAGTTCTTATTACTTCTATCTACACCACATTTATTTTATGGTGTACCTTATTAATCATTCCATTTCTTTTTAAAAATGGATGGAAAGCTTGGGGATTATACATAGCCATTAGTATTGTGCTTTTTGGTTTTTATTATTTAGGAAATCAACAAAATCCATTTGTATAATGAGTAACAGAAACTACAATGTATTTTTTAATACCCATACCGTAAGTGGTATTGTTATTAGTGTTGCTTTGTATGTGATATTTTTTGCAGGAGCTTTTGCTCTATTCAAAGATGAAATAGAAGCATGGGAAGAAGCAAAGCATTCGCAAAATATTGCTAGAGAAAACATCGACTTTGATTTTTTATTAAATAAACTATCAGAAAACAATCATCTTACAAGCAGAGACATTCGATTCAATTTAGGACATAATAGTGATAATATTTATGTGCTAATGGATGCAGCTAAAGACACATTAAATGTTCCTGCAGAAGCCAAGGGATTTACCTATCTCTCTGTAGATGTTAACTCAGCAAAAACAGCTACCTATACTGAAAAATATAGTTTAGGAGAGTTCTTATATCGTTTACACTTTTTTGCTCAAATTCCAACATTTGGGGTGTATCTTGCCGGTTTCGTTTCTTTATTTTTCCTCTTTGCAATCATAACAGGAGTTATCGTTCATTGGAAAAAAGTTATATCAAACTTTTACCAATTCAACCCTCAAGTAGTTTTAAAACGTGTTTGGACCGATGCTCATACTGCCTTAGGAATTATCGGCCTACCTTTTCAATTTATTTATGCCGTTACCGGAGCTTACTTTTGTTTGAGTATTCTTGTTTTGATTCCTGCTAATTTCTTATATAATGGTGATCAGAATAAACTAATGGAAGATTTACGTCCTGATCGTAAAGTTATTGAATGGGTTGCTAAAAGTGAAAAAGATATCCCTAGCATAAATAGTTTTGTTAAAAAAAATGCTGCTCAATGGGATCACTTTAACCCCGAATACCTTATTATAAAAAATTACGGAGGTGTTAATATGCAATATCTTCTTATAGGAGCTTTAAATACGGACAAAAGGTTTTTAAGCTCAGGAAGTATTATATACGATACCGCTACTCAAAAAACTAATATAAATAGAAATCCCAATAACGCTAAATATACTGATGACATTCAATTATCAATGGGGCGTTTACACTTTGGTAATTTTGGTGGTAAAACAACCAAAGTTATCTACTTTATTTTAGCTTTAATTACTTGTTTTGTAATTATTACAGGTGTTTTAATTTGGATTGAGGCTCGAAATAAAAAGAGCATGTCATTAAAACAACGATTATATACTGCAAAAGTAGGGCATATTTATATGGCTATTTGTCTATCTCTATTCCCTGTAATTGCACTTTTCTTCTTAGTTGTAAAACTGTTACCAGAGGCTTACCAAACTCAAAAAATGAGTATTTTATATACTTGGTTTTTCCTAGTTTGGTTGATAGCTACTATTTACTTTAGATTTAAAAGAAATAACTATTTTACAAATAAATTTACTTTACTATCTGGAGCTATTTTAGGATTTTTAATTCCTATTTCTAATGGCGTTGTATCTAACAATTGGATTTGGAATACATATCAAGCAAAACAGTTTGACATTTTATCAGTAGATCTACTATGGATATTTCTTTCACTAATTGCCTTATTTGCTTATTTCAAAATAAAACCAAACGTACAAACTCAAAGTGCATTTGACAAACATCCTATAGATTATAAAAACCGAAAAGCTTTATTAGCTGAAGAAGCTAAAAAATCAACTTTAAAATTAACCAACAACGAGAGTGAAGACCTCTCAAAACACAAAAATCATATACCCATGAAAACAAAGATTGTAATACTATGGATATTTTTAGGAATTGGATGGATAGTACATCATATGTACGGTTTATTCAACATCTATTATAATGAAACATTAGTAATGGAAGGTGCCACTGGTGAAGCTCCATTAGTACATCATATTTATCGAATTTTATTTGAAGGAATGTGTTTACTTTTCGGACTATTAACATTAGAAGTTTCTAAAAAATGGTTTAAAGTAACTTCATTAGTTTGGGCTAGTATTGCTGCCTTATATAACGTATATCATTTCATTGAAGCTATTTTACATGAAAGTGGAAATGTTTCAGAAATTTTTATGCTTACCCTTGTAGCAATAGCAAGTATATTCTTAGTAAAAAATATTTATGCTTGGACGAAAGAAAAATAAGCCTTCAAGGCTTATTTTTCTTTTTCCTTAATTACCCTTCTTTATGGAAATTGCTATTGCGAACAATGAAGCAGAGCAGTTTAAAAAAATTTTAACCCTACAATCGAAAACAAATGAATGTGGGTTAAAAACATCTACATATTTAATTAATACGACCTTTGGGAAAGGGAATGTTATTAGTTATTATTTCGATGGATTATTAATAAACATTATCAATGCTCAATTTAAAGAGGATATACTCTTTACTGGAAAACACAACTTTAATACATTAGAATTATCTATTTTAACTCAAGGACAGAAAATTATACGAGTTTCTGAACTTAAAAATGACATTGTTTTGGAACAAAATGAAAGTTATCTCGTTTACGCCAATGATGTACAAGGGAAACTTATTTTTTACAAAGACAACCCTGTAAAAGAAATAAAAATTAGAATGTATGATGAGTTTATAAACAAACATCAATTACAACCAATTTTGTTTAAGGAGGAAGTAGCTGGTTTAAAAAAATTAAACAAAAGCTTTTCCATGCAATTGACTTCTAAAATGGAAGAAATTGTTACTGAAGTTTTAGGTAATACCCAACAAGGACTGTTAAAACGTCTTTTTTTAGAATCTAAAACACTCGAGTTATTAAATCAACAACTCAATTTTAAACACAAACAATCTGACAATCTATTAAAAAAAGTATATAAAGCAGAAGCCATAATTCAATCAAACATCCATCAACAAATTACGATACAACAACTCTCCCGGAGGGTCCTACTAAATGAAAATGTGTTAAAAGTAGAATTTAAAAAAATATTTGGTTCTTCTATTTTCAATTATAGTTTAGCCTTAAGAATAAAAAAAGCAAAACTTCTTTTAGCAAATACATGTAAACCCATCTACGAGATCGCAGATACTGTTGGATATAAAAACCCTACGCACTTTACGGCAGCGTTTAAAAAAGCCGAAAAAATGACCCCGAAAGCTTATCGAAAAACATTTAATTAGATAAAAAAAGCCTCTTAAAAGAGGCTTTTTTTATCTACTATGTTAATTTGTTGTTTCGTTCTGACCAAGCCTTATCTCTATATTCTTTTGCCATCTTTCCTCCATCAATATGATTCCAACCTGGTGGTTTTAACATATACTTTATCTTATCAGAAAAGGTTGGTGCTTTTTTTACATCATTCCACAATTCTTTCCACATTAGAAATTGAACATCTGAAAAACTCTCACTATTCAATGTATCGTGCATAATTCCATAGCTTATTTTCTCATTGTCTAATTCTTTCTGAAAAGTTTTAAAAATGCGATCCCAAATACTAAATGTCTCTCCGTAATTTCTATCCAAATAAATATGGTTTTTTGCATGGTGTACCCTATGAACAGAGGGGGTAATTAAAATTTTATCTAACCATCTTTGCTTTCCTATCACCTTCTCATTAACATGCGTTAGAGTTGCATACAATCTTGCAACAGGCTCTATAACAAAAATCATAAATGGATGAAATCCTAAAATTGGTAACCAAATAAAGTTAAATGGGGTAAAAAACACATCAAAAACAGATCCTCTTGCGACCACCGTTAAGTTCATATCTTCTGCAGTATGGTGTACTCCATGAATGCACCACAACACCCTTACTTTATGCCCTAAATAATGAATAAAAAATACTGTAAAATCATATAACAAATAAGCTAAGACCCACACATACCATTGGTACCCTAAATCAAATAACCTGTTTTCATACAGCAAAAACATAGTTCCTACAATCATAACTTTTGATAATAAAAAGTATGGAATACTTTGCACTAAGTATGATATTATACTTACTACTCCTTCCTTTTTATGCTCTACATAATTGGTCGCAATCAATATTCCCCATTCAATAAGCATTAATGCTAAAACAATTACACTCATATGTTGTAATTGCCCCATAATATTCTCAATTGATGATAAATCCATAATATAAAATTCTTCGAGGTATTACTTATGTAATTTCTCTTTACGCAATTGCGCATTAATTATTAATTCCATTCGTCTTAGACTCTCCTTTTCCATACTCATACAAGCTTCTACCCACATATTAGTAATATCAAACAGCTCTTCCTTTTGAAGTGGAAATACTCGTTTTAAACATTTGTAATGATTGTAGATAAAATGGAAGCTATTCTTAGAAATGTATTGGACAATAGCATCAAAACCTGCTACTTCCTTAAAAGCCATATTAATCAATCCTTTTTGTTGTAGTTGCTTAGCATCGTATACATCTCCACTATATAAAATATCCATTGCCGATGAAAGATTTATCTTTCTACACAAAAAACTATAGGCCCCCATTCCTGGAAAAAGGTGAAACTTGTTTTCTGGTAAACAAAATTGGGCAGACTCTTTAGCTATAATGATGTCATGTGCCATTACACATTCAAAACCTCCTCCATAAGCGTTTCCTTCTACCAATGCTATACTTAATACAGGGAGCCCAAAAGCATTGTGTATATTGTAAACAGCTTCAATGCATAAATCGGCATACTCTGCAAGTGCCTCTTTATTATTTTCTTTAATGTTTTTATAGAAAAAAGGTAAGTCTCCACCCATATTATAAACCTCATCATGAGAAGATGCAGAAACTAAATACTTTAACGGGTATTTATTATCGGCAAACATCATATGCATATCTTTCGACAAAATTTGAAACTCCTTTAAAACTTCTATTGAAAAATTGGGAACCCCACTCGTTTTTATTCTCCATAACACCATTTCATGCTCTGGATAATAGGCTACTTCAAAATTTTTATAATTCTTTATCATTGTTCTTTTTCTTTCTTTTATAACTTTCTTTTAAAAAACTTGATATTTGTGCAACAGCCGCCTTTGAGGCTACCGTCTCTCGCAATGGATTTAGTACTATAAAATCATGTATTGTTCCTCCATACCTTGTAGAAATCACGGGTACTCCTGCTGTTCTTAGTTTTTTAGCATAAGCTTCTCCTTCGTCTCTTAACACATCATATTCTGCAGTAATTAAAAGTGTTTGAGGTAAATTTTGAAGTTCCTCTAAACTTGCTTTTAAAGGTGCTACTGTAGGTAATATTTGTGTTTCCTTTTTAGGAGTATACACATCCCAAAACCACTTCATAGTGGCTCTAGTTAAGTAATGTCCTTTAGAAAATCGTTCGTAAGAATTTGTATTCAAATTAGTATCGGTTACTGGATAGAGTAAAACCTGCCCTTGAATTTTAGGGAATCCTTTTCGTTTTGCCATCATGGTAACAGCAGTTGCCATATTACCACCTGCACTATCACCTCCAACAATAATATTATTAGAGTCTAAACCGTATTTTTTTCCGTGTTTCGACACAAATAATGTAGCTGTATATCCTTCTTCATTTGCAACTGGATAACTTGCTTCTGGTGCTCTTGAATATTCAACAAAAACGATTGCTACCTCAGCTTTTAATGCAATATCTCTCATTAGTCGCTTATGAGTTTCAAAACTATTAAACACCCATCCTCCTCCATGGAAATAAACTAATGTTGGTAATAGCTTCTTTGCTTTCTTTGGCTTTACTACTACCACATTCACTTCTTTATTTTCTTCTTTAAAAATGGCTTTGGTAAAACTTACTTTGTCATAGGTTAATGTAGAATCCTTTTGCATATTCTCCATAGCGGGTCTACCTATATTTAAAGGTAGTTTTTCTAATGGGGAGCCGTTATATGAATGTATTGCCTCTAAAAACTCTTGAACTGCTGGATCTAATCCATAGCTTCCTGCTAGTTTTGCTTGTGCATAGTTTTTGGTGCCTAAAAACAACAGCAACACAATTGTAATATATCTCATAAATTAAGTAGTTGCTTGTTTGATAGCTTTTGATGAAATCTCTTTCTTTCGATTAAGTAACAAAATTCCTTTTTCTCTTAACCAAAGTATTCCGAAGGTTAGTAAAGTAATACCAATAATTATTGAAAGTAATTTTATTTGACTCGTTTGTGATGAAAACCCAAAGACTAAAACTCCCCAGTACACTAACACCCATTGTATTAAATAAAAATAGGTAACATTCTTACTTGAATAATAGATAACATCGTATATCTTATTATGAGGTATATAAGTAACAAGTATATGCCCAAACCACACTAAGAACAAGTTAACCCCAATTAAGGCAATTGTACCTCCTGGTCCTAAGTGATAATAGTCTCCAAAATGATAATCATAATTATAATAACATAAAGCCACACCAATAGCTATTGATAATATACCCGAAACAAGCATTCTTCTATAAGTCAATACAACATTGTTTCCACTTTCTTGATACCACATTCCAAAAAACAATCCCATTAAAATAAATGACATCCATGGAAAAACTGGGAAATACACATTATAGTTTTTTCCCCATAATAAATCGCAGATATAATCTAATCCAACAATTCCTGGTCTATAACCACTTAATTCTCCCGAAAAGAATACAATAAACAAAGCTAAGATTAAAGCAGCGTATTTGTTTTTTATAAACTTTATAATAATTCCCATGATAATTAGTGAGATTCCTGCTAGTTGTAAAATATCTCCTAATAATGTAAAAAATAACAGATTGTAAGAATCTCCAACAGTTAGTCCATTCCCTTCTATAAATGCTCTTGGGAAACCTCCAAACAACAACATTGGAATAGCAAACCTTAAAATATTCAGCAAGTATCCTTTCGCCAAAATATCTAATCCTCTTTTAAATATTTTAGTCATACTTAACTTACTTGAAAACACAAAAGAAAACCCCATTACTACTAAAAACATTGGAGTTCCTCTTTCCATTACTTGAGCTATTTTTCCTATCAATGTATTGTTCCATGTATCCATTGTAGAATACACAATCATTACATGCACAGGAATCATAGATAAAACACTTATTCCTCTAGCCATATCAATAGCTAGTATTCTTTTTTTTGTATTCATTCTTTATTCTTTAAAATTCCAACTTAACTTCTTCGTTAATGGCTTTCTTTTTCTTTTTACTTCTGGGGTATCTTCTTTTATATGTCCCATAAAAAAGATGCCTAAAAATTGTTCTCCTTCTTTTAGATTTACTTGCTCTTTTCCATATGCTATCGTTGCTGGAGAAGAATCCCAATAACTCCCTAAGCCCAAAGATGTACAGCTTAACCACATATTTTGTACCGCACACGAAACCGCAGCAAGCTCTTCCCATTCCGGTAATTTGGCCTTTTTATTTGGCGCGAAAACAATAGCGATTAATGTGGCGTTATTAGCATAGGTTTTTGTGGCTTCATATCGTTCATTAGAAAATTGTTTTTCTGTATACAACTTTCTATAATATGATGCCATAAACTGACTCAATTCTTCTTGATGTTTTCCATCCAACACTACAAAACGCCAAGGTTGTGTAACCATATGTGTTGGCGCCCATAATGCATTCGTAACTACATTTTCTATAGTTTCTTTATCAATTTTCCTTGGAGCGTAATCGTATGCATAGGTACTTTTACGTTCTTGTATCACTTTTGTAAGTTCCTGAAAGTTCATTCTAAAAAGCTGCTATAGTGTTTGATATTTCTACTGCTTTTTTAAATTGAGCAAGCGGATTCTCTAGAGTTCCTTCTAACTTTAAGCTTTCGATAGGATCTGCTAAACTCAGCATTTGCTTTGTGTTTCCTAATTGAAGTCTATTTAAACAACAACGATCAAATTCTTTTACAAACAAGTCGTAACGTTCATATTTTTCAGAAAACTCAGGGTGTTGTTCTTGATATTCATACACACATTCTGCTACTAGTTTCCAAAAACTATTTTCAGAAAAATTCGCATAACTATCTAATTGCTGTGCCATAAAACGGAAGAAACAATCAAAAACATCTGTAAAGATTGATAACACCTTCATTTTATCTGAAGTCTTGGTAAACAATCTATCTGCATGTTCTGGTAAGTGCATTGTTTCATTAAAAACAATTACTTCTTCAGTGATATCTTTCATTAATACATGAACAGGAGTGTTTTCTTCTAACACCATAATCAGGTTTTCTCCATGTGGCATAAACACAAATTCGTATTTATAAAAACAATGTAACAACGGAGCTAAATAGGCTTTTAAATATCGTTGAACCCAAGTAGCAACTCCATAAGGAGATGCTTCTATTAATGAAGCTAACAATGAGTTGTCTTTATAATCTACATGCAATAAAGCAGCCATCGTAAACACTCTTTGATTCGATGCTATTTTGCTAAATGGACTTTCTCTCCACAACGCTGACAACATCTTATTATGTGGATTTGTTTTTCCTAACACCTCATAATAATGATTATGGTATCCAACAGTGGCTACCTCTCCAAGCATGGTAAAACCGTTCTCTTGTAAGTATGAATCTTCTGCTAATAAATTTGTTATCCATGTGGTAATATGTGGAGTACTTTGCATATAATATGGAGACAATCCTCGCATGAATCCCATATTTAAAATAGATAAAGCAGTTTTCGTATAAAGTTTTTCTGGATGAGAAGCATTAAACAAAGTTCTAATTGATTGTTGTGCCGAAAATTCATCGTCACTCTCTCCAACTAAAACAATATTTTTTTGTGCAATATCAGCTCCAAAAACTGCTACAATCTTATTCTTCCACTGCCAAGGATGTACTGGCATGAAAATGTAATCTTCTGAAGCTAGATTATGCTGTTGTAAAACTTCTTTAAACATAGTAACCTTCTCTTCTCCCAGTTCATTTAGTAGCAATTGTTCATATTCAAAACCTTCTACTGCTGTATAGGTTGCGTACTTTTTATGACCTGCAATCCATAAAATTTGGAAAGGTTGGTTACTTTCTGGAGCATAGACATGATAATCGTCTATATTAAACCCTATTCTTCCATTATTTGCAACAAAACATGGGTGGCCTTCGGTCATACCATGTTCTATTTCTTGAAAGCTTTTTTCTGCTAATTCTTTTGCAGAAAATTCTTCATTTACATATTTATATGCCGCACCCGAAAGTGTGCTTGTTATTTCTTCTAAATAGGTTCCTAAAAATTCATCAGGAATACCTAGTGTAGTTTTAAATTCTGTGATAAAATGAAGTGCATCTAAATACATTTTTTCAGAACTAGTATTTTTTTTCAAAATACTTTCAGCATCTACTAGCCAATGATCTAAGAAATATTTCTTAGCTTTAAATTGATAATTAAACTCTTTAGTATCTGACTGTATTTCATATACGTTCCATCCGTCCTCTTCATTCAAAAATTCGGGGGTTAAAATAAGCTCATGAGAAAACTCACTTATAGCCTTTTTTATCAATTGACGATTTACAAGTTCCCAAACTTGAGGTTGTAAATGTGCTATATTATTTTTCATTATTTTCTAATTGATTTAAAGCTTCTGTATACATTTCTTTTGTACAAAAAGCCAATGCCGCTTTTTTATAAGACAGTTCTATTTCCTTTTGATATACAAAACCCGCTTTCTTATTCAACTTGTGAATTTTTTCATTGTTTATATCTGGTTCAACCACCACTCTTTCTACTTGTGGTAAACTGAAAAAATAATCGATAATCGTTGAAAATACATGCCAAGTAAACTGTGGTATTCTCTTTTCTATAGGTGCCACTAAAATGTGCATTCCATAATCACTTTCTTGAGCATCATAGTGTTCTGCTATGATGTCTTTTGAAGCTTTATAACGTTCCATTAAAAACACAGGAACGTTGTTTAACATTCCTATGTAACTATGATGGTGAGGGTTTTCTTCAATCTCTTGATATTCGGCACGTACTTCTTCTAAAGATTTATCTAACATTCCCCAATACTTTGCATAAGGTTGTGTTACCCAAGTATGCAACATTGGTGTATCTGCATCTACTTGAAATGGGCGAATACTTATAACTCCCAATTCAGTAATTTCTTTGCTAAATACTTCTTGATTCGTTTGTACCATGATTACACCTCTTGAGTTTTAAATGCCGCTATTGGGTTATGCAGTTTCCCAGCAAATTGTAATAAAGCTACTGGGTCATCTAAATCAATCATTTGCTTATGATTGTTTAATTGTAACCTATTTAAACATGATAATTTGAAGTCTTCTGCAAATAAATCGTATTGCTCAAATTTTTGAGCTAATTGTGGGAATTTGCTCTGATATTCTTGGATATTTTCTGCCACTAATTCCCAAAAACGAGTTTCGCTATAATCAGCGTGTTCTTCTAAAATAGGTGCTAAGAAACGGAAGAACCCATCAAACATATCTGTAAAAATTGATAATAACTTTACATCTTCTGGCACTGGAGCATACATTCTCTTTAAGTGCTCTGGTAATTCAACCTCTGGATTTAAAATACAAGCCTCCTCCGTAATATCTTTCAATAATGCATACACAGGAATATTATCTTCTAATACCATAATTAAGTTTTCTCCATGCGGCATAAACACTAAATCATAGTAATAAAAACAATGTAACATCGGACTTAAATAGGCCTGTAAATATTTACGTAACCAATTGTCAATTGAAATTCCCGAGTCTTTTATTATTTCTGGTAACAATGCATTTCCATGATGATCAATATGAAGTAAGGCTGCCATAGTTAAAGGCTTCTGATTTTCTTTAACCACTGAATATGGGCTTTCTCTCCATAAAGATGCTAACATCTTGTTATAGTCATTATGAGGTCCAAACTCATCAAAATAAGGATTCACATAACTTACAGACCCTATTTCACTTAACATTCTAAATCCATTTTCTTGGATGTAAGCATCATTGTATAGCAAATTCTCTAACCACACTGCCATTTTAGGCGCCGTACCTAAATAGTATAACGGTAAGCCTCTCATGAATCCCATATTTAAAATAGATAAAGCTGATTTTGTATAGAATTTCTGTGGATTTGTAATATTAAATAAGGTTCTAATAGATTGCTGTGCTAAGTATTGATCTGGGCCATATCCTAAACAAATCAAATCTCCTTTTGCTACTTCAGGAGCAAAGATATTAGCCAACTTATTGAACCATTGCCATGGGTGAATTGGTAAAAACAGATAGTCTTCTGCATTGTGTCCTTTTTCTTTAATGGTTTTATTGAATTGAGCTATGGTATCAGCATCTAATTCTTGTTGTATTAATGTTTCATAAGGAAGTGATTCTATAGCTGAAAAAACTGCTTTTGATTTGTGCCCTGCTAGCCATAGTAAAGAAAATGAGTTTCCTGCTTCTGGTGCATATGAGCGATAATCACTACTATCAAACCCAATTCTTCCATTGTTAGCAACAAACCCAGGATGTCCTTCAGTCATAGATTGCTCTATCGTTTGAAAATCAGCTGTGGCTAATTCTTTTGCGGTTGGATTTCCTTTGGTTATTTTAAATGCGCTTCCGTATAAAGTGCTAATAATTTCTTCTAAGTATACTGGCATTTTTTCGTCCGCAATACCCAATACTTTTCTAAATTCTTTTATAAAATAGATAGCATCAATTTCTGTAATGTTATCATTTACATATTTTTTTATAGAATTTTCTTCAATTCTATAGTGATTTAATGCCATTGGTTTTGCATTGAACTCATATCGAATATCTGTACTGTCTGCATAGACACGATATTTTTTGAATCCATTGCTTAGTTCTTCAATAACTTCTGGGTTAATTAGTAACTCGTGTGAAAATTCACATAATGCTTTTTTTACTAATAAAACATTTGCTTGTTTCCAAACATTTGGTTGTATATGTTGTGTTGATTGTTGTGGTGATACCACATTATCTAATGTGTTCATTGCACTTCTTTTAGATGGTGAAAAGGATTGTATTTTTTGTTGATAGTTGGTTCTTGTTAAAAATGCCAACTGCGCTGTTTTATGAGGTAGTTCAATTACATTTCCTAATTGAAACCCTATGCGTTGACACAGTGCAAACATTTTTTTATTTCGAATATCTGGTTCTACAACAATTTTTTGAATTGTTGCATTGCTAAAAACAAAATCCATGATAGATCGAAACATAAACCAAGTAAAATTCGGGGTCTTTGGTTCTTTAGGTGGAGCTACGATGATATGCACTCCACAGTCAGATTCTTGAGTTTTATAAAATTGATTAATACTATCTAATTGAGGATTGTAACGCTCTAAGACAAAAGCGGGCTCATTGTTAAACATTCCAACAAAAACATCATAATGTTCGGGAGCGGTTAACTCTGTATACTCTTTTTTTACATCTTCTATAGTAGCATTTGGCATTCCCCAGAAAATAGCATACTCTTGAGTTACCCATTTTTGTAAAAAAACACTGTCTTTTTTTACTTGAAAAAGACGAATGGTAATTGTACCAAATTCCTTATACTCTTTTGAAAAAACTTCGGTAGGTGTTATTGACATGTCTTAGGCTTTTGCTAGTTGTTTATGAACATTTCGTACCGATTTAAACACAAAAAAGTACAATACTAAGGTTAGTGAAAATCCTCCTAAAGCGATTGCAAAAGGCATTTGTAAACCGAAATTATCTACGATAATTCCAACGTTTAAAGAAGCTAGTAAAACTCCTAAATTTTGAAAGAAATGTATTTTACTATAATCTACTGAATATGATTCTGGTGTACTTAATTCAAACAATAAAATATCGAATTTTACCACTCCTTGGAAAATCGCCCATCCGTAAACAACTCTACCTAAAACAACTACTCCATCGTATGGGATTCCTTGTAACAAAAGACCTATTAACCCAATAAATAAAGCATTTATTATTCCTTGGTGTCCATGTGCTTTTCTTTTATTATTTATCCATAGTGCTACTAATGCAACAAATCCTGGAATTGCATAAATGGTTCCAGACACTAATTTGCTTTTAAAAGCAGAAAAGCTCTCCCAATACAATGAAAAGAAAGGTCTAATTAAAAAATCACTGAAGTATAAAATCAAGGTTATTAATCCTAACTTTAAGATAAAACCTTTAGGTATAAACTTCTTATCTGCATTTTCAGGCTCTTCTGAAATGATTAAATCTGTAGCGTACTTTTTACTTCTTAATAAATAGGCACTCATTGTCATTTGAATGAAATCTCCTGCAGCCATGATTAAAAAGATACTGCTTGGTGCAATATAGTCTACGGTTATTCCTCCTAATACTGCTCCTAATATTCCTCCTAAATGCACTACAACCGAAAGTAGTCCAATAGTACTTGGATGCTCTACTTTGGTAATAATTTTCAATATGTAAGGGTATACTAATAAATAACTTCCTTTAAATAACACCATAATCAGCGAAACTATCCAGAAGTTGATATAGGAGGTGGTGTAATAACAATAGATAGCTAAAACACCTGCTACCGCTTGGGTATATACTAAAATATTAAGTTCTGAAACTTTTTTAGAAACATATGCCCAAAAAGGAAACGCTATCATTACCATAAAGCAAATAGCTGCGAAATAATATCCTACATTTTTTGGATTCGTCATTCCGAAACGAAGCTCAAAAAATTGCGGATAAAAAGGATGCAGTAGATAATCACTTACTACTGCAACCAATGTCATGAGTATTAAAAATGTTTTTAGCTTCATACTCTAGGCAAAAACGTTTAATTGAATTTCTTCTTCTTGAGAAACACCAAACTGTTGGAATGCTATCTTTTCTTCAATAGGGTAGTACTCTTTTCCAGTAATTTCTCTGATGATATAAGAGTTTCTATAAGCAACCATTCCTAAATCTGGAGTTACGAAACCATGCGTATGTAGTTCAGCGTTTTGAACAAAGATTTCTTTATTGTTTTTATCAATACTATAATTTCTTTGTACATCAAAACGACTCTGGTTATCCCAAAGAATTCTATTTGAAACCCCCTCTAAAAACTCAGGTAGTTTGTACCCATACCCTGTTGCTAATACTAAACCTTCCGTTTCATGTTTAAAGTACTTGTCTTGCTCTACTTGGTGTAACTCAAGAGTAACAGTACCATCATTCAACTCCGTATTTTTCAACTCAGTATTTGTACGTAACGATACTTTAAGCGGTGCGTTTGTTGCTACTCTTTTTGCATATAACGTATCGTGAATTGCTCCAATTAAGTCTTGGTTAATTCCTTTGTATAAATGCTTCTGATTTTTAATTAAAGAATCTCTTTTCTTAGCAGGTAAATTGTAAAAATAGTCTACATACTCAGGAGAAGTCATTTCTAAGGTTAACTTAGAATATTCTAATGGGAAGAAACGCGGTGAACGTGTAATCCAATTTAGTTCATATCCTTTTGTATCGATCTCTTGTAATAAATCAAAGAAAATCTCAGCTGCACTTTGTCCACTTCCTAAAACTGTAATTCTCTTTTCTTTTTGAAGCTCTTCTTTATAGTTTAAGTATCCAGAAGAGTGTAGTGCTTTCCCTTTTAATTTTTTACTACATTCTGGAATATAAGGTTGCGTTCCTGTACCTAGTACTATTTTTTTAGCTTTATAGATTTTAATCTCATCGGTTTTAGTACAAATACTTGTAACGACATATAACTCATCCTTCTCATCATAGTCAATATGTCTAACCTCTGTACTAAAATGAATGTTAGATAATTTTTGAATCGCCCATTGGCAATATTGATTGTATTCGTTTCTTAACAACAAGAAGTTCTCTCGTATATAAAAAGAATAGATTCTGCCTTGTTCCTTTATATAGTTTAAAAAACTAAATGGGTTGGTTGGATCTGCTAAGGTTACCAAATCTGCCATAAAAGGTACTTGTAAGGTCGTATCTTCTAATAGCATTCCAGGATGCCAATCAAACTTTTCTTTTTTATCTAAAAAAACACCATTTAAATCTTCAATAGGTTCTGTTAAACATGCCAAACCTAAATTAAAAGGTCCTACACCTATAGCTATAAAATCTGCAATTGTATTTTCCATTATAATAATTCTGTTTTAGGTTGAAAACTCTTTCCTGTTTCTTCTATCATTTCAACAATATTTAGAATATTGTTTAAAGTATTTTTAGGGTTTAGTAAAGTAAATTTTAAGTAAATATTCCCGTTAAGCTTGGTACTAGCTACAGAAGCTTTCCCTGCTGCAAACAAAGTATTTTTAATATGTAAGTTCACCATATCATGTGTCGGCTCGTGTGCTGCTTCAGAGTTTTTATATCTGAAAACTAGCGTACTTAATTCAGGTGTATGAGCCAATTCAAAATTTGGATTCAAGCTCATTTTCTCATGCACTCGTTTTGTTAGATTATGTACTTCTTCTAAATAATTCGCAATGGTTTTTACGCCCAACGTTTTAAGTGTTAACCAAACTTTTAACGCATCAAATCTTCGAGTAGTTTGAATTGATTTTTCAATTAAATTCGGGCGCTCTTGATCTTTATTTTCAAGCGGATTTAAATAATCAGCATAGTAAGACACATACTTAAAATGCTCCTGGTTTTTTGCCAAAAATGCACTGCAGCTTACAGGTTGAAACAATGTTTTATGAAAATCTATCGTAATTGAATCTGCCATTTCAGCTCCTTCGAAATAATGTTTGTGGGTATCGGTAAGTACATAACACCCTCCATAAGCACCATCAATATGCAACCACATTTTTTGCTCCTTGGCAATTTTACCAATGGTTTGCAACGGATCAAAACTTCCGTAATCTGTAGTTCCTAAAGTAGCCACAACTGCAATTGGAATATTTCCCTCTTGTTTTGTTCTTTCAATAGCCAATACTAATTCATTTGCATCCATTCGCATAGTATCATCTGCCTTTACAGGGATTACTGCATCATACCCCATACCCAATAAAGCCGCATTCTTTTGAATACTGAAATGTGCTTTTTCAGAACAAAAAATTCTAAATTTACTTATCTCGTCAGACCAACCATTTTGTTTGATATTGATTCCAAAGTTTTCAAAAGCATAATGATCTCGCGCCATTAGTAATGCCATAAAATTCGATTGTGTACCTCCGCTGGTAAATACACCATCTGAATTTTCAGGAAGCTCAAAAGCATTACAAATCCAGCGAATCACTTCCTGTTCTATAAAAGTAGCTGATGTACTTTGATCCCATGTTTCAACCGCTGTATTGATTGTAGTTGCTATCATTTCAGCTACAATAGAAGGCAATGTAATTGGGCAATTTAAGTGAGCCACATAATTTGGATTATGAAAAGAAATAGCTTTCTGAATATACAGCTCATTTAATTGTTCTAAAGCAACATCTAATGATTGTGTTCCCTCAATGTTTTCTAATTTTGCATTGAGCTTATCATTTTGAATCTCTGATAATTCATCTCCTTTATAAAACTTTCTGTTTGACAAAAATTTTTGAATATAAGAGAGTGTTTTTAACGTATATTCCTCGTACAATTTGACAGATTCATCATTAAACAAATAGTTGTTTAATGACAACTCTTTTAGCGAAGGACTTTCTTTAAGAATCATTTATTTTTATTTAGTCTTAATAGTTATTATATTGCAAAAGTAATTTCGGTTCTCTGAAAAAAATGACGCATTTGGGAATTAAAATGACGTAAAACATATAACCATATAGAAATCGATTAATCTCATAAAATGAAGTTTTCAAAAGAAGATCTACTAGCGCTTGAATCACAGTTAAGTCACCCTACAGGAACTAAAGGAATATCTGTAGCGGAGAATATGGCTACGAGCAATCTGAGTATGATTACTACCAGTTTTGAAAGTTTAAATATTCAGGATAAAGAAACTGTTCTTGAAATAGGCCATGGTAATGCTTCACATGTTCAAAAAGTATTACAAAAAGTCAAAGGTGTTTCTTTTACTGGTTTAGAAATTTCAAAAACAATGCATAAAGAAGCATTAAAGAATATTGTCTCTTTAAAAAACGACTTAGAGTTAACATTTAAACTTTATAATGGGGTAAACTTTCCTTTTGAAAACAACAGCTTTGATAAAATAGCTAGTATTAATACACTCTATTTTTGGAAACAGCCAAAAGTCATTTTAAATGAATTATATAGAATTTTAAAATCAAAGGGAAAGATTGCATTGTGTTATGCAGATAAGGACTTTATGGAAACACTACCCTTTGTAGGCTCTAAGTTTCGTTTATATGATAAAGAAGAAATACTAAAATTAATAAACTCCTCTCCACTACAACTAGCTTCTTTTAAAAGCTTTGAAGAAACTGTAAAAAATAAACTGGGAGAGATAGTACAAAGAAACTATAACATAATCGTTTTAAATAAATAATATGGAAGACATTGCATTAATCTTTGGATCGGACACTGGAATGACGGAAGAAGTTGTTAGCTCAATTGTTGATGATTGGTCTGCTTCTGAATTGAATGTTATTGAAGTGTTTAATTTAAACAAAGAGACTTTTAATCAATACAACAACTTTATACTGGGCTTATCTACCTGGTATGATGGAGATTTACAAAGTGACTGGGAAGATTATTTTGACAAAGAATTTAAGGAAATTGATTTTACAGGAAAAACAGTAGCCCTATTTGGATTAGGAGATCAATATGGATATGGAGAGTACTTTATAGATGGTGTGGGCATACTCGCTAAAGTAATTCTTGAAAATGGCGGGAAAATTATAGGAAAATGGTCTACTGAGACTTATGATTTTGACACCTCAAAAGCACAAATTGAAGGTGAAGATTACTTTTATGGTTTAGCAATTGATGAAGATAACGAACCTGAAAAAACACCTGAACGTTTAACCCATTGGTTACAACAAATAGAAAAAGAATTTCAACAAGTAGATTAGCTCTCTGGAGCTAATTCTACTTCTAAGCCATCCATTTCTGGAGTCATTTGTATTTGACATCCTAAACGACTATTATCTTCTACATAAAACGCCTCTGCTAACATCGCATCTTCATCATCCGTCATTTCAGGTAATTCATGGTCTGATTTTACATAACACTGGCAAGATGCACACATCGCCATACCACCACAAATACCAATGGTACCCTCAGGAGCTAATTCGTATGAACGAACTACTTCCATTAAGTTCATAGCCATATCTGTAGGCGCTTGTACTTCATGAGTTACACCTTCTCTATCTGTAATTTTTATTGTAATATCTTGTTCCATGTTCTTATAAAAAATAATCTCCTCTCAGTAATTGATACAATGGAGTTACGGCAACCAAAAATATTAAAATAAATGTAATTGCCTTCACCCAAATAGAAGTTGCCTTTTTTGAAGGTATTACTTCTAATCCAAGGTTTTTTTCTTGTAATAAAATGTCTCTTGTTTGATATATAGGTATATCATATCGAACAGGTTCTACTGTACCATTCTTTATTTTTATCCTACTGTAACACCAAGATAAAATCATTATCAAAATAGTCGCTAATAAAGTAAAAGCAAGCAAATCACTCCAAGACAAAGAAGGGCCTAAATAAGAATTCCCAAGTAAATTTAATCCAATCATAACTTTAGTTTTTTCTAAAAATACAAAAACTAATGAGTTTCTTGCTCTTTTAATTGCCTTCTCAACACTTTCGCTCTTTTGTCTTCTCCATCATGACTCCATCCTGGTGAATTAAAAATGTAATTTAATTTATCCCTCCACGTATCTGCACGCTTTACATCTTTCCAAATGGCTGTATATTCATGGGTTGCTACTTTAACTGGGTTGTAAGTTTCTATGTTTACAGTTAATCCATATACTGGTTGATCAATTTCTTTTAACTCTTCTGAAAAAGTACCAAACATACGATCCCAAATAATTAAAATTCCAGCATGGTTACAATCTAAATAACGAATATTCGATGCATGATGCACTCTATGATGTGAAGGAGTATTAAAAATAAGCTCTATCGGTTTTGGTAGCTTATCTACCAATTCTGTATGCACAAAAAATTGATAAATTAAACTCACGCCCATCATCGTAAACATCATTAATGGATCAAAGCCTAGTAACGGTATCCACATCCAAAAGAAAAATTTATGAACACGTTCTCCAACTCCTTGTCTTAAGGCCGTTCCTAAATTCATATGTACCGAAGAGTGATGTGGCACATGACCTGCCCAAAATAGACGTACTTCATGATTCAATCTATGAAACCAATAATAGGCAAAATCATCTGCTAATAACAATAGAATCCAAGCCCACCACTGACGTCCTACGATATCTTTTAAAGGACTTAATTCATACAAATAGAAAAAGGCAACGAAGGCTAATACTTTAGGTATAAATTCAACAATTGCAGAAAACACCATCATCAACAAAGAAACACTAGTATCTTTACCATAATACTTCTCTTTTGCAAACTGATATTCAACCAGCATAGAAATAAAAAATATAGGTAAGGCAAAGTATAATAATTTGTCTTCTGAAAGTTGTTGTATATAATCTGCTATAGTCAATGCTTCTCTTTTTATTTTAATTATGAAAGGTTCTTATTTTACCAAGAACCTTTTTACTACTTTTTAATTTATTGCTTTTACAACTGCTTTTGGAGCTTCTTTCTTCGTTCCGTCAAAACCAGTAACTCCACCCACGGTTGTATATTTCATTACATATTTCTTATCTGGGTGAATACGTTTATAAGCACTTTGGCACATCAACGTTGCTTCGTGGAATCCACATAAAATAAGCTTTAACTTCCCTGGATATGTATTTACATCTCCAATTGCATAAATACCTTCTATATTGGTTTGGTAATCTAAAGCATTATTTACTTTAATAGCATTCTTCTCTATCTCTAATCCCCAATTGGCAATAGGACCTAATTTAGGAGCTAAACCAAATAATGGAATAAAGTGATCACAATTCAATACAAATGGTTCTTCATCTTTCTTATGAATTTCAACACCACTTACTTTATCTTCACCTATAATTCCTTTAATTTCTGCAGGAGTAATTAAGTTTATCTTTCCTTCGTCTTTCAGCTTTTGTACTTGTTCTACAGAATCTAAATGACCTCTAAATTCGTTACGTCTATGTACTAAAGTTACTGATTTAGCAACATTTGTTAAGAAGATAGACCAGTCTAATGCAGAGTCTCCACCACCAGCAATTACTACATCTTTTCCTCTGTAAATTTCTGGTTCTTTAATCATATACTCTACCCCGTTATCCTCAAAGTCTGCAATATTCGGAATAGGTGGCTTTCGAGGTTCAAAACTACCTAATCCTCCAGCAATAGCAACTACTGGTGCTTGGTGTTTTGTTCCTTTATTGGTGGTTACAATAAAAGTACCATCCTCTTGCTTTTCGATTGTATCAGCGCGTTCTCCTAAAGTAAATGTTGGTTCAAATTGTTTGATTTGCTCTAGTAACTTATCAGTCAAATCACCAGCCAAAATCTCAGGATAAGCCGGGATATCATAAATTGGTTTTTTAGGATAAATCTCCGAACATTGTCCTCCTGGTTGTGGTAGTGCATCAATTAAATGACAACGTAATTTTAACAAGCCAGCTTCAAAAACTGTGAATAGCCCTGTTGGACCCGCTCCAATAATAAGTATATCTGTTTTTATCATAGCGATAAAGTATATTCTTTATTTATAAATGAGATTCCTGCCTTAAAAACAAGGCAGGAATTTTTATGTATTCAAAAATAATTGTAGTAATAATATTAAAAACTGATTTTTATCAGTTACGCTACATTTATTACCTCTTCAATTTCGGGAGCATATTTTTTAATGGTTGCTTCCACACCATTCTTTAAGGTCATTTGATTTACAGAACAACCACTACAAGCTCCTTCTAACTGTACTTTTACAGTTGCCTCTTCAATAGAGATTAACTTTATATTTCCTCCATCACTTACTAAAAATGGACGAATCTCTTCTAAAGCTTTTTCTACATTCTTTTGTGTTTCTGTCATAACTTTTACTTTGTACTACATCCACTCATTGTAGTAATTCTTACTACTTCAGTTGGAGGTAAATTTGCATTTCGTTTTAATAATTGAGAAACCATTTCTTTAGTTACATTTGAAAATGCAGTCTCTAAAGGTGTATCATTTTGTAAAGCAACAGGATGACCAACATCACCCGCTTCACGAATACTTTGTACCAATGGTATCTCTCCCAAAAATTTAGTATCAATATCTGCTGCTAAATTCTTAGCACCATCTTTTCCAAAGATATAATATTTATTATTTGGTAACTCTTCTGGTGTAAAATACGCCATGTTTTCAATAATACCTAACACAGGTACATTAATTGATTCTTGTTGAAACATAGCAACCCCTTTCTTAGCATCTGCCAAGGCAATGTTTTGCGGTGTACTTACTACTACTGCTCCGTTAATTGGTAATGCTTGTACAATTGATAAATGTACATCTCCTGTTCCTGGAGGTAAATCAATTAGTAAGAAGTCTAATTCTCCCCAATCAGCATCAAAAATTAACTGATTTAAGGCCTTAGAAGCCATTGGCCCTCTCCAAATAACAGCTTGATCTGGATTTGTAAAAAAACCCAGTGATAATAATTTAACACCATAACTTTCAATAGGCTTCATCTTAGAACGTCCTTCCACTTTTACCGCTAAAGGTTTCTCACGTTCAACATCAAACATAATGTGCTGAGAAGGTCCATAAACATCTGCGTCTAAAACACCTACTTTGAATCCCATTTTCGCTAAAGAAACTGCAAGATTTGCAGTAATCGTAGATTTACCTACTCCTCCTTTTCCAGAAGCAATAGCAATGATATTTTGAATATTAGGAATTTCTTTTCCTCTAATCTGGTTTGGGTTCTCTTTTTGCTGAACCTCAACCTTTAAATTCACTTTTACATCTAAACTTTCACCTACATGCTTATGAATTGCTTTTATAATCTCCGACTCTACCTTCTTCTTAGCTTGTAAAGTTGGATTTGAAATTGTTACATCTACAATTACCTCGTTACCAAAACCAACAACGTTTGTTACATTGTTGTTTTCTACTAAACTTTTACCTTCACCAGGTGCAGTAATTGTTTCTAACGCTTTATATATATCTTGTTTTTTAAAACTCATTAGAGTATTTACTTAAATTAAATCTAAATTGCAAAGATACATTTTAGACCTCAGATTTTAAAGTCTTTACATTGGTAATATTTATAAGCTAATTACTCTTTTTTATAACAATTTTTATAAGACGTTAAGCTCTAATATTTTTTACTATATCTTAGCCTTCCATGGAACTCATAAATCAAATCAATACTTTTGCCTATCCTATAGCTATTCCCTTCTTTATCATTTTAATAAATATTGAAGTTTATTTGGGGTATAAGGACAAAAAACAAACTCATGAAAAGAAAGATTCTTATACCAGTATTGCTACAGGACTTGTTTTTTTCGGAATTAATTTACTTACAAAATCGATAAAGCTTCTTATCTTTTTTTGGGTATATAATAACTTCCGGTTTTTTACTATTGATTACAATCTTTGGACCAGTTGGGTTGTACTTTTCTTTTTAGATGATTTTACTTTTTACTGGGGACATAGAATAGCACATACGGTTTCTTTTTATTGGGCAAGTCATGTGGTACACCACTCTTCTGAAAAATTTAACTTTTCAACTGCAGTAAGAAAAACATGGACATATGATGTTACTGGACATTTTTTGTTCTGGATTTGGCTTCCCTTAATAGGTTTTCATCCTTTACAAATATTTGCGATAAAAACTTTAAATTTTATTTACCAATACTGGATTCACACAGAGAAAATAGACAAACTTCCTAAGTGGTTTGAATTCTTTTTTAACACCCCTTCTCATCATAGGGTACATCACGGTTCAGATTTAAAATATCTTGATAAAAATCATGCTGGTGTATTAATTATTTGGGATCGTATGTTTGGTACATTTCAACCTGAAGAAGAAAGACCTAACTACGGGCTAACATCCAATATTAAAACATATAATTTATTCGATGTAGAATTTCACGAATGGAAAAACATGTTACACCGTGCATGGAATAGTAATAACTTAAAGAACGGTTTTAAATACTTAATAATGCCTCCTGGATGGAGCCATGACAAGCGTACGCTAACCACTAAAGAGTTACGACAGAAAACAAAAGAAAGTTAATAATGCTATAATTCAATAGCTGGATCCCAAAAAATCTCTTTAAAGTTTTGAATTTTATTATCAACAACCTCAACGCCTTCACTTTCTAATAATTGTTGCATTAAATTCGTTCCATCAAAATGATGCTTTCCTGTTAGTAACCCCACTCTATTGACTACTCGATGAGCTGGAATATCTTTTCCTGAAGAATTGTTCATTGCCCAACCAACCATTCTTGCTGATCGTGCGGCGCCTAAATATTTAGCGATTGTACCATAGCTAGTAACTCTTCCATAAGGAATTAAGCGGGCTACATCATAAACTTTTTCAAAAAAATTATCTGAGGATTTCTTTTGTTCCATGTTCTAAAAATACAGTTTTACGGCGGAATATATAGCGACAAAACCCGTAATAATTCCAATACAAATCGTTAAGTATTTTGAGTATGCCAAGAGCTTATCTTGTAGCTTTTGTGCTAAAAACATGTAATTACTTAAAATAGCAAAGGTTCCAAGCACCGAACCAACTCCAAAAACAGAAGTACATGTTATTCCAGACATTGCCCAGCCGTGCATTACAAAAGAGGAATGTGCCACGGCGAAAAAAGGAATTGCAAACATATTTATGGAGGATAATGAAAGTCCGAAGAGAAATCCGTTTTTCACCGTTTTAGAAGCACGCTCTTTTGGTGTATTGAATCCCTTATATAAAAAAACAACTGAAAGTATGGCAAAAATTAGCACAGCTATTTTTTTTACCCAATTGATAAGTTGTGGGTATTCGTCTAAAAAAGAGGCCAACAATATTGCTAAAAAAACTTGAACCAATACAACAACAGAAGCACCCAAAATAAATTGACGTGCCACTTTTTTATTGTTTTCAATGGTAATCTTACTTGCCGTAATATTAAGCATACTAGGTGGAGTGTAACCAATATAAGATGTTACAAAACCTAATACCAGATGCGATAAAATCATAAAAATTTAGAGTGTTTAATACTTCACTCTAAATTTGACGTAAGTTATCGGCTTTCCTTGCTCTAAATATTGTTTTTCGTAGAAAGTTTGTGTACCAGTAACCTCTTCTGGACTGTATACATTTTTATATACATCATGATTTGCATGTAATATCTCATGTCCTTCACCATGTAATAAACCTAAAGTATACCCATGCATAAACTCACTATCTGTTTTTAAGTTTATACATCCATCTTCTTTTAAAACGGTATGGTACTTTTTCAAGAACTCAGAATTAGTCATTCTATGCTTCGTTCTTTTGTACTTTATTTGAGGGTCTGGGAAAGTAATCCAAATTTCATCTACTTCATTTTCAGCAAAAATCAAATCCACTAATTCAATTTGAGTTCTGATAAAACCAACATTATTCATGTCATTTTCAATCGCAGTTTTAGCTCCGCGCCAAAAACGAGCACCTTTAATATCAATTCCAATAAAGTTCTTGTTTGGATTTTTCTCTGCAAGTGCTATTGTATATTCTCCCTTACCACAACCTAATTCTACTACAATAGGGTTATCATTCTTAAAAAAAGTATTCCACTTTCCTTTATATTTAAAGTTTGTAGTTACTTCTTCTCGAGTTGGTTGAATAACATTCGCAAACGTTTCATTTTCTTTGAAACGCTTCAATTTGTTTTTACTTCCCAAATTAAAAGGTAATTATGCTCTATCTTCTGTTCCTTCCTTCATAAACGTAACTGATTCTTTCATCCAATAAGCGAATAACACTAAAAGGATTACTAAAAACACCCAGTTTATAGCGTTAGATGTCCACCATCCACCATCTGATTTAGCTAGAGATAAACGTAATGCGTCAAATGGTATGAATAAAATATCAGTGAATAAACTACCAATCCATCTAAAAATATTGCCTGCTATCATATCTTAAGTATCTTTACAGCTGCAAAAATATAAAAAGAAACCATGTTAGCCAATTTTTTCGGAAAATCTAAGCCTATTAATTTTTTAGTGATTTTTGGGTTGTTCCTATGCTATTTTGTAGTGATAGCGTTTTCTAAAGAGTTGACTATAGAAACCTTTAAAGAACTTGCTTGGTTTTTAATCATTTTTTCTGTTTTCAATTTTATTATTGCGAAAAACCAACTTACGTTCGATAACTCCTATGCATACTTGTTTTATGTTATCCTGATTGGCTTTTTTGCGGAGGTAATACAACTTAATTATTTACTATATGCCAACGTTACTGTACTACTTTTTTTAAGAAAAGTATATAGTTTACAATCTTCAAAGAATATACTTCATAAACTATTTGATGGTGGGCTATGGTTAGGTGTTTCTTTTCTTATCGAACCATACACAATACTATTCATTCTTTTATTATATATATCAACTTTTTTACACCAACGTTTTACCTACCAAACACTTTTCACCCCTGTATTGGGTTTTTTTGCTCCAGTATTTTTGTATTTTACATATTGTTTGTGGTACGATAAAACTGAAGATTTTACCAATTTATTTTTATGGTATAGCGAATATGATTTTCAATTTTACTTTTCAAATAAATATTTAATTCCAATGCTTTTTATTGGGTTCTGTACCTTTTTTACACTGGTATTAAAAACACCTAAAACCCTTGCTGTTAAAAATTTATTTAGAAGAAACTGGATAATCGTTTTATTTCATCTTTTGCTAGCAGGAATCATTATTATTTTAATCAATGAAAGAAATGTAAGCGAACTTCTTTTTGCTTTTTTTCCAACAGCAATCATTTTAGCCAATGGTCTTGAATTAGTAAAGAAAAAATTGCTAGCAGAAATTATTTTAGTTGCTTTCTTACTACTTTCTTTTATGCACTTCTTTTTCTAACTTACATCTTTGTTCCAAAAGCTAAGTCTCCAGCATCACCTAATCCTGGAATAATATATCCTTTTTCGTTAAGATCTGCATCAATATCAGCAATCCATAAGTGCGTATTATCAGGAAAATGTTTTTTGATAAGATCTACACCTTCAGAAGAACCAATTACTGCTGCAACATGAATTTCTTTCGGGGTTCCGTATTTTAAAATTGCTTCATATACGGCAACTAATGATTGCCCAGTTGCTAACATTGGATCTGCCAACAATAGTGTTTTTCCTTCTATTGACGGAGAAGCAAAATATTCTACAACAATTTCAAATTCTGCATCATTGTTTGGGTGATGACGGTACGCAGAGATAAAGGCATTTTCAGCATCATCAAAATAATTTAACAATCCATTATGCAAAGGAAGACCTGCTCGTAAAATCGAACATAATACTACATCATTGGTAATAACATCAATATTTTTTACTCCTAATGGAGTTTTTATTTCTTTCGAAGAAAAAGACAATCCTTTACTAAGTTCATATCCAAGAACCTCACCAATTCTTTCGATATTTCTTCGAAATCTCATCGAATCCTTTTGGATATCTACTGATCGTATTTCTGCCAAAAACTTATTTAAAATTGAATTTTCTTTACCAATATGATGAATATGCATGCTCTTTTATTTTGTGCGAAATTACAAAAAAGAAAAACTCCATCTAAGCAGATGAAGTTTATAAATTTCTAAGAATAGGTTTTCTTTTAAAAACGATATCCTATTCTAAAACCAATATCTAAAATGGCATCGTTGATATGTACGTCGACATCATATACATATCCAATACCTGCTGAAAACTCATATTCAAAATTCTTCGCAAAACTTCTTCTAAGTCCCCATTTAGGAACTACTGTAAGGTGATTATTAATCGATAAATTATAATTAGAGATAACAAATAAATCTGGATTAAAACTCGTTTTTATACTAAAGTAGTTTCCTGTATTATTACTTATGTTTTTACCAAGTTTTTCTCTTCTCTTTAAATTGTAATAGTATCTCGGTTCTAAAGATAGCGTAGGAAACATTACATATCCAGTTTTAGGATAATAGCTTCCTCCAAATACTCCCATGTTTAACCCTATTTCCGTTTTCAAGGTAAATTCATTTCCTATAGCAGTTTCATTATAAGCCCATGCACCAAATAATCCTGCCTGAACACCATAAATAGATCTTTCAACCAATCGTTCTTTTTTTTCTTGTGCTCTTATAATATTTGAGCTTAAAAATACTGCGACAACTAATAGTAGTAATTTGTTTTTCATAACTTAAGTAGTTCTATTTTAAAATTAGACACTTGAAAAACAAAGACTATGCCCTAATTTAGAAATTCTTTAATCTTACTTGTTAAATCTTTGTTAGATTCTATATAACTCATATGGCCTAAGGGTAAAAAAGTAATAGGTGTTTTTGTTCTTGTTGCTTCCAATACCAAAAACTCTTTATGTAAAATAGGATCCTTTTCTCCAGAAATAATTAGTCTTTTCTCTATTTTTTTCAAAACAGTTTCTCTATTTTTTCTTTCTCTCATTCCTTTTGTAGCAGCAATATATCCTTGCACTGGCGTTTTGAGGGCATCTTTTTTAATTACTTCAATTTCTTTAGCAAATGTTATACGTGAAGTTTCTGCAAACAAGTTAGTAATAGACATCTTTACCAAAGCTTCGTAATTGGTTTGTGCCATTCTACAAGCTCTTAATCGTAATTCTTTTCGTTCTTCTGAATCAGCTTGAGATGTTGAATTGAGTAAACATATACCGGTTACTTTCTCTATATATTTTTCTGCAAAAGCCAATCCTACATAACCTCCCATTGAATGCCCTATAATAGTTGCTTTTCCAATTTGTAACGATTTCAACACTTCATTAACTGCATCAGCCATTTCTTCCATAGTATGTACATATCCTATACACCCAGTTTTTCCGTGACCTAATAAGTCAACACAAATCACTCTATGCTTTTTCACTAATTCTTCCGAAAGCTCCTTCCACATTGATGAATTTTCTAAAAATCCATGAAGTAACAATACTACATTTCCTTTTCCTTCAGAAGAATAATAAACTTTATTGTTTTTAAACTCTATAAAATCTTGCATCGAGCAAAAATATGTATCTTTCATCAGTAAATTAGATTCAAAACCTTAAAATGCTCGTTTCTCCTTTTAAAAACCTCTCCAAAAAACAGGAACAAAAATTCACTTTTCTTCTTATTTTTTCTACTGCCCTCTTATTAATGAGCATGTTGTATCTAGACAGCTTTTTAAAAAATGATGTTTGTAAACATGGAATTGTAAGCTTTCAACTTGCTAAAGATATAACTACCTCTAACGAAATTATTAATTCTTGGAATCAAACTTCTCAAATAGCCTGCGGAATTAGCTTAGGCCTTGATTTTCTATTTTTAATTTCTTATCCCTTACTAATTTCTATTCTTATTCATAGTTTAAATGAAAAACTATGGCTAAAATCATCCATCTATAATTTTAGTGTAATTCTCATCTTTTCTTTAGGGTTTGCGGCTCTCTTTGACGCCATTGAAAATATTGGCCTTATACAATTGTTACTCGGAGACATAAAGCAAATATGGAGTTCTATAGCTTATTATTTTGCCATACCTAAATTTGTGATTATAGTATTTGGAATTATTTACATACTTTTCAACTTTGTTTATTCTTTATTTCAAAAAAATCATAATGAAATTCTCTAAAGAAGTTTTAGTTACAGGCTTTGCATTGTTCTCTATGTTCTTTGGTGCAGGAAATTTAATTCTGCCTCCATTTTTAGGAAAAAATGCTGCTGATAGTTGGTTTTTAGTAACCCTAGGTTTTTTTATTACTGCTGTAGTTATACCTATTCTAGGAATTTTAGCACACGCTAAATTACAAGGAACTATGTATGATTTCGGAAAAAAGGTTTCTCCAAACTTTAGCTTATTATACTGTTTAATTGTATACGCTATCTCTATCGCATTACCCGCTCCTAGAACAGCTTCTGTAACTCATGAAATGGCTATTCAACCCTATTTCTCCATCTCCTCTTTAATTACCAGTTCTATTTACTTTGTGATAGTATTCATTTTTGTAATGAATCGATCTAAAATATTAAATCTAATAGGAAAGTTTTTAACTCCTTTGATTATACTTATTTTACTAAGCATCATTTTTATTGGTGTTTTTGCAGCTCCAGAAACTATGAATGCAACTGGATTTAAAATCCCATTTGTAGATGGCCTTTTAGAAGGGTACCAGACCTTTGATGCTATTGGAGCAGTGGTAGTCGGTGGGGTATTAGTAATTTCTATGAATTTTAAGAAAGATGTTTCTTTTGAAATAAAAAAAGATCATATAATAAAAGCCGGTATCATTGCTGGTTTAGGTTTACTAATTATTTACGCAGGATTGATTTATAATGGGGCTCTATTTAGCTCTACTTTTTCACAAGATGCTAATAGAACACAAGTGTTAACCAGTTTGAGTACACAAACACTTGGTAACATTGGAACTGCATTTTTAAGTATATTAGTTGCTCTAGCTTGTTTTACAACCGCAGTGGGAATTATTACAGGTACAGCAGATTACTTCAAAGGTTTGTTTGGCAACTCTCAAAAAGTATATTCAATTACCGCTGTTATTGGCTGCATTTTAGGAATTGTTATAGGACAACTCGATGTACATGATATAATAGTTATAGCCTTACCTGCATTGATGTTTATTTATCCAATAACTATTGTTCTTATTCTGTTAAATGTGATTTCTGAAAAGTTCGCTACCCCAATAGTATTTAAAATGGTAGTGCTTGTAACCTTTATATTTAGTATTCCAGATTTTCTACAATTTATAATTAATAAGGAGTATTTAACTGGAGTTATAAATACCATTCCTTTAGCTCAACATCACTTAGGATGGGTACTTCCAGCAATTATTACTTTTATTATAACTAATCTAATAAAAAACAAAGAGCTTGTATAACACAAGCTCTTTGTTTTTCTATGAAAATTATATAGATTTTTAAAATCTATAACCAATATTAATTCCAACTCTAGGAACAATACTTCTCGAGATATCACTAAACATATTACGTCCTAAACCTCCATGAATATCAACAACAAATCCTCCATCAGAAACATACTTTGATCCTATTGCAATACCCAAAGCTCCATCTGTGTATTTTTGAACAGCTCCATCAATATTTCTCTCTCCTGAATTTATCCCTAAGAAAACCTCTCCAAAGTAATTCCAATTTCTATTATCTGTAAAATAATGACGGAAATAAGGAGTTACCATTACTTCTTCATTATACCTAAAATCTGCACTAGATTTTTCAAAATTGAATAAAGCAGATACCCCTACTGATGATTGGTTACTTGTATAATGCTCATAAGACAACTCTAATGTTTTTATAGCCAAAGCATCCAATAAGTCTACTTTTACCTCTTGCTGTGCTTTTGCAAGTGAACTTACCAATAACAATGTTGCTATTACTAATTTTTTCATGTATTTATTTTTTTGATTTAATGTAATTACTTCAGCAATTATAGTACCACAAAAGTAATTAAAAGAATTTATTAATGACATCCACAATTGGTATCACAACTCTTATTTGTGCTCCTTTTAGGTAAAAATTTCTTTATCAAATAAACTACCGATAAAATCACTAAACCATATGCTATTACTTCTTGCATTTAACTTAATATTTGATACGCTATTAATGATGATACATAGGCCAATAATCCCATTCCTATTAATTGTATTAACGGCCATTTCCAGCTTTTGGTTTCTCGCTTTACAATTGCTAAAGTTGCCATACATTGCATTGCAAAAGCATAAAATAGCAATAATGAAATTCCAGTAGCAAAATTAAAACGTTTCTTTCCTGTACTTGGATTTATTTCTGCTGCCATTTTTTCTTTTATTGTAGAGGTATCTTCATCATCATTTTCTACACTGTAAATCGTAGCTAATGTTCCTACAAAAACTTCTCTCGCTGCAAATGAAGTAATTAATCCAATTCCTATTTTCCAATCATATCCTAAAGGTTTTACTGCAGGTTCAATAGTTTTACCCATAATACCAATATATGAATTCTCTAATTTTGCCGAAGCTATTTTCTTTTCAACCTCATCTTTAGAAAGCTGAGCATTTTCAACATTTTCTAAAATATTTGCCTCTACGTTAGTGTAAGATGATGGACCGTGCGAAGCCAAAAACCATAAAATAATAGAGAGTGCTAGAATTATTTTTCCTGCATCAAATACAAAAGCTTTCGTTTTTTCGAACACATCATAAAACACATTCTTTAAAGAAGGTAGTTTATAATTTGGCATTTCAATTACAAAGAGAGAAGTATTCTTAATTTTTAAGGTTTTATGTAAAATATATGCAGCAATAATAGCCATTGCAAATCCCAAAATATAAAGACTCAATAGCGTTAAGCCTTGCAAACTTATAAATCCAAACACCTTTTTACTTGGAATAATTAAAGCTATTAAAATAGCATACACTGGTAACCTTGCGGAGCAAGTAGTAAATGGAGTAACTAAAATGGTAATTAAGCGTTCTTTCCAACTAGAAATCGTTCTCGTAGCCATTACAGCTGGTATTGCACAAGCTGTTCCTGAAATTAATGGAATAATACTCTTACCACTCATTCCAAATCGACGCATAATTTTATCCATTAAAAACACCACTCTACTCATATAACCTGTTTCCTCTAATATGGCAATGAATAAAAATAATATGGCTATTTGTGGAATAAAAATTACAACTCCTCCTATTCCTGGAATAATTCCATCTGTTATTAAATCGGTAAGCTTACCTTCTGGAAGTTGTGTTTTGGTAAACTCTGAGAAATTAGCAAAAACTTCATCAATAAAATCCATTGGCGTAGAAGCCCATTCAAAAATTGACTGAAAGATTAACAATAACAAACCAAAGAAAATTACGTACCCGAAAATTTTATGTGTAAATATTTTGTCTAATCTACTGCGAATATCAGTTGCTTTAGATTTATCAACAACATATGTCTTTTTTAAGGCTTCATTAATTCTTTGGTATCGAAAAATCGTTTCTTTATGCTGGTAGCGCTTTACCTTGCCTAAGTCTGATTGAAAATCTTTAATTTCCTCTTTTTCTTCTTGTGAAATAGTGTCTGGAAAATAGTTTTGAGTAACCATTAACCACAACTCATATACATTATATGTTGAACTTGTCTTTTTTAACTCTTCAAAATAGTTTCTATCAATTTTTTGAGAAATATCAAAAACCGAGTCTTGTTTTTCTTTAGAAGTTATCGAAACCAACTTCTCCTTTACCTTAACTACTTCAGAATTATCTCTAGCACTTATCAGAACAATTTCAGTTTCTAATTCTTCTTTTAACAAATCAATATCTATAGAAATCCCTTTTGACTTCATTTGATCGGCCATATTTATAACCAATAAAGTAGGGATCTCTAAATCCTTTATTTGTGTAAAAAGTAATAAGTTTCTCTTTAAGTTTTCTACCTCAACAACAACAGCAATAACATCTGGTTTGTTAGAATTTACCAATGATTTTAAAACGATACTCTCATCAATTGAGGTTGGGTTTATGCTATAGGTTCCTGGTAAATCAGTAATAAGTGCCTTTGAACCATCAGGTAATTTACAAGATCCTTGCTTCTTATCTACAGTTACTCCCGGATAATTCCCAACTTTCTGCTTTAACCCTGTTAACTGGTTAAACAACGATGTTTTCCCTGTATTTGGATTTCCTATTAAAGCTACATGAAGCTGTTTACTCATGAATTAAATTTTAGTAATTAAAATTTTTGAAGCAGTATCCTTACGAATTGATAAATGACTTCCGTTTACACAAATATAAAGAGGGTCTTTTAACGGTGCTATTTGTAAAAGTTCTACTTCAGATCCTGGCAAACAACCCATTTCTAATAATTTTAATGGTATTTTATCTAAGCTCTCTTCTAAGATAATACCCTTTTCTCCAATATATAACGATGCAATTGTACTCAAAAAAACAAGTATAAGTTAGCTAGCAAATATACTAAAATAGAATCATTCTAAACAACCTGTAAATCATTTATAAAATCTGTATGTATAAACCTTATATTTGCGTATGACTTTCGATGAAATAATTGGCCAAAATCATATAAAGAAACACTTAGTTCAATCAGCAGAAAATGGTAGAATACCACATGCACAACTATTTGTAGGAAAAGAAGGTTCAGGCACCTTAGCTACTGCAATTGCTTACGCACAGTTTTTGCTTTGTAATAGTGCTCCGAACCCTGAAGTTTGTAATCTAAAATGCAACAAGTTACAACATCCTGATTTACATTTTGCTTTTCCCGTAACTACAAATGATACTGTAAAGAAACACCCAGTAAGTAGTTTGTTTATGGAAGATTGGAGGTCTTTTATTGATAAACAACCTTATGGAAGTTTATTTAATTGGCTACAACACATTGGGGTTGAAAATAAGCAGGGACAAATTGGAGTTGATGAGGCAGAAGAAATCGTAAAAAAACTTCAGTTAAAATCATATGAAGGTGGATTTAAGATAATGATTATTTGGATGGCTGAAAAAATGAACACCGCAGCTTCAAATAAACTTTTAAAACTAATAGAAGAACCTCCTAACAAAACGATTTTTTTACTAGTTGCTGAAGATGAAGGTCAAATTATCAATACGATAAAATCACGTTGTCAGGCAATACACTTTACACCTGTAAGCAATCAAGATGTTGCAAATGCCCTTGTTTCGAGAGAACAAATCAATGAAAATGAGGCTACAAAAATTGCCTATCAATCTGAAGGAAATTATAACAAAGCACTTCATATTTTACACAACAACTCTAACGACTTACAGTTTGAAGAGTGGTTTATTACTTGGATTCGTGCTGCCTTCAGAGCAAAAGGAAACGCAGCCGTTATTCAGGATTTAATTGGATGGTCGGAAGAAATAGCAAAATCTGGTAGAGAAACTCAAAAGCAATTTTTACAATATTGTTTACAGTTTTTCAGACAAGCACTTTTATTAAACTACGGAACTCCAGATTTGGTGTTTTTAGAAACTCAAACAGCTAATTTCGATCTAGCAAAATTTGCTCCCTTCATACACAGTGCGAATATGTTAACCATTGAAAAGGAAGTAGGAGAAGCGCAATATCATATTGAAAGGAATGGAAATGCTAAAATTATTTTACTAGATTTATCTATTAAACTAACACGTCTTCTACATACAAAAGAAGAAAAAATTCAATCTTAAATTATGAATTCTAAATATTTATGGATTATTGCAATTTTCGGAATGTTTTTTGCTGCATGTAAACAAGAAAAAAAAGAAGGACAAGAAACGGTTCTTGAAAAAACAGCATCAAACAAACCGTTGTTAAAAGATTACATGGTCGGAAACTGGGAAACAAGCTATATTAAAATTGAGTACCCTACCTACCAAAAAACAGATTCTACTTCTGTTTTTGAAGATGACTTTAGCAACGAAAACTCTGGAAAAGCACAATCTACCTATAAAGATGATGGTACTTTTACCGCTTGGTTTTTGCAACCCGATGGCACAAAAGTTGGAAAAAGCGGAGGTAACTGGAAAACAAAAGGAGATAGCTTGTATGTAGATTATCCATATTTAGGCAAAACAGTCCAGGCCTGGTATAAGATAACACAAACTAAAACCGGCTTTAACGGAAAGGCAATTTACGATTGGGACAATGACGGAGAGTTTGATGACATTTTAATTATGAAATCGAAAAAACTTAAATAATTGGTCATTTTAAACAACATTTCACTTAGAATAAGAATCTTTTTGTCAATGATATTATTAATATTATTGGCTTCTATTCTTATTGTATTAGTAACTATTTATCAATACGACGAACAAACAAAAGATTATAACGTTCATCGTTTAGGAAGAAAAGAAGATGCAACTCGACACGACATTGAAATTGAATTAAAACACAAAACTACTTATCCGGTAACCACAGAGAATCTATCCAGAATATTTCAAGATAGAATTTACGAAATGGCAACCGTACATAAATTAAACATTCTTATGTACGATATGAATGGTAAGTTGTTAAAATCTTCCAAACCTTTTAATTTTGAACGAGTTGAAAACCTACCACAATTATCTAAGGAGGTTATTCTAGAATTAGCGAATAATTCTAACCATAGAATTTTAAAAAGTCGTAAAACTGGTGGAGGAATTACCTATCAATCATCTTATACCTATATTAACGACCTACGTTTTAAACGAATAGGAATTCTCGAAATAGAAATAGCTCAAAATAACGAAGAACAAAAGAAAGAACTAGAAGAGTTTATTTCACGTTTGGCTGTTGTATATATTTTCATGTTTATAGCCGCTATTTTGTTGGCTTATTTCTTATCTGCATACATCACAAGATCTATACAAACCATTTCAAATAAAATTAAAGAAACACGCTTAAACAAACGAAACGAAAAAATTACACTAAATTCGGCTAGTTCAGAGATCAACTCTTTGATTGATTCATATAACAATATGATTGATCAGCTTGAGGAAAGTGCCGTAAAATTGGCGCAAAGCGAACGTGAACAGGCATGGAGAGAAATGGCGAAACAAGTTGCCCATGAAATTAAAAACCCACTAACACCAATGAGGTTATCTGTGCAAAGTTTTGATAGGAGATTTGACCCTAATGACCCTAACATCAAACAAAAGATGACAGAGTATAGTGAAACACTCATACAACAAATCGATGTAATGAGTTCAATTGCTTCTGCTTTTTCAGATTTTGCAAAAATGCCTACTCAGAAAAAAGAAAAACTTGAAGTTATTGATGTTGTGAAACACGCGTTAGATATCTTTACGGAAGATTATATTCATTATATTCCAAGTGAAGAAAAAATTTATGCTAACCTAGATAAAACGCAATTAATACGTATTATAACGAACTTGGTGAAAAATGCCACGCAATCAATGCCTAAGGGAAGTAAAACACCAAAAATTGAGGTAAAAGTTGCTTCGAAAGGAACCAATGTAAAAATAACTGTTGCCGATAACGGAAAAGGAATCAAAGAAGAGAATAAAAAGTTAATTTTTGAACCTAAATTCACTACTAAAACAAGTGGAATGGGATTAGGTTTACCAATGATAAAAAAAATAATTGAAGCATATGACGGTACCATCACCTTTACATCAAATGAAGGTATAGGAACTGTATTTACTGTAATGTTACCAAAAATTTAAATCATGAATTTCGAAAACATACTAGTTGAAAATTCAAATGGATTAGCAACTATTACCATCAACAGACCAAAAAAACTAAACGCGTTAAACAAAGCTACTATTGAAGAACTTCATAGTGCTTTTAATTCCTTAGACCAAGACAACGAAACTAAAGTAATCATAATAACAGGAAGCGGTGAAAAAGCTTTTGTAGCTGGTGCTGATATTTCTGAATTTGCACATTTTTCTATAGAAGAAGGAGGAAGTCTAGCTCAAAAAGGACAGGAAATCTTATTTGATTTTGTAGAAAATTTATCAACCCCTGTAATTGCTGCGGTTAATGGGTTTGCTTTAGGAGGAGGTTTAGAATTAGCCATGGCGAGTCATTTTAGAATTGCTTCTGACAATGCTAAAATGGGACTACCTGAAGTTTCTTTAGGGGTTATTCCAGGATATGGAGGAACACAACGCTTACCTCAACTTGTTGGTAAAGGAAAAGCGATGGAAATGATTATGACTGCTGGAATGATTTCTGCAGAAGAAGCAAAACAAGTAGGGCTGGTAAACCATGTAACCTCTCAAGAAGAATTACTAGGATTGGCTGAAAAAATTGCCGGAAAAATCATGAAAAACTCTTCTGTAGCCATTGGAGCTGCTATTAGAGCTATTAACGATAACTTTAAAGATGGAGTTAACGGATATACTTCCGAAATAAAAGAATTTGGAAACTGCTTTGGGACCGAAGATTTTAAAGAAGGAACTACTGCCTTTTTAGAAAAAAGAAAACCTCAATTCCCAGGAAAGTAAAACTCTAAAAATAAAAAAGATAGCATTTTGAAACGTAGTTTTAAATGCTATCTTCTTACTTTAAGGGGAAATAAAAATTTTTAAAAAGGGGATTAAAAATCTTTGGTAAAAATATACTTTTGATATCAATAAACAAATCTTTTTTTATTTTTTTTACACAATATCTTAAAATTTGTTTAATTCATTTAAAAGTTCGCATTCCACTCTTTGTAAAATTGCTCCAGAAACTGCTTCATAAAATCGTCTCTATCTTGAGCTAACCTTCGACCTGTTTCAGTATTCATTTTATTCTTCAATAATAATAGTTTCTCATAAAAGTGATTAATTGTAGGAGCAGTAGATTTCTTATATTCTTCTTTCGACATATTCAAATTAGGCTTAATTTCAGGATCATACAATGCCCTATTCTTAAATCCACCATAATTAAAACAACGTGCAATTCCAATTGCTCCAATAGCGTCCAACCTGTCTGCATCTTGAATTACACCCAACTCCGGAGAACTAAACTCTTGATGAAAGTTCCCTCCTTTAAAAGAAATATTCTTGATAATATTCTCTACGTGCAAAATCACATTTTCATCAACTCCTTCTTTGCTTAAAAAAGCTCGTGCCTTTTTAGGACCAACAGTTTCATCTCCATTATAAAATTTGCTATCTGCAATATCATGTAATAAAGCACCTAAAGCTACTACAAATCGATCTACCTCTTCCTCTTGAGAAATTAATAACGCATTTCTATAAACTCGCTCAATATGAAAAAAATCGTGTCCTCCTTCTGCCCCTTCTAAAGTCTCTTTAACAAAGGATATTGTATTTTTTATTATTTGTTCTTTATTCATATGTCAAAAATAAAAATCCTGTACAATTATGTACAGGATTTTAAAAACTTAATATATTATTTTCTTATGCTTCAACAGAATTTTTAATAAGACTGTTTGCCACTAAATATTCTGCAATTTGAATCGTATTTGTAGCAGCCCCTTTTCTAAGATTATCGGAAACTATCCACATATTCAATGCATTTTCTCTAGATAAATCTCTACGAATTCTCCCTACAAAAACTTCATCTTTCCCTTCTGCATAAAAAGGCATTGGGTATTCATTATTCTCTATATTATCTTGAACAACTACACCATCTGTTTCATTCAAAACTGTTCTTACATCATCCAACTCATAGTGGTTATCAAACTCAATATTTACAGATTCACTATGTCCTCCTACTACAGGAATTCTAACTGCTGTTGCGGTAATTCCAATACTTGGATCGTTTAAAATTTTATGTGTTTCTCTAACTAACTTTAACTCCTCTTTAGTATAACCAGCTTCTTCAAAAACATCACAATGAGGTAAAGCATTCTTATGAATTTGATGAGGATATGCAGCCTCCCCTTCAATACCTTTTACTTCATTTTCTAACTGACGTACAGCTTTTACACCAGTTCCTGTAATTGATTGATAAGTAGAAATTACTAACCTATTAATTCCATATTTCTTATGTAAAGGAGCCAAAGCCATGACCATTTGAATGGTAGAACAATTTGGGTTTGCAATAATTTTATCTTCTTCAGTTAACTCAGAAGCATTAATTTCAGGTACAATTAATTTCTTTGTAGGATCCATTCTCCATGCAGATGAATTGTCTATTACCGTCGTTCCTACTTCAGCAAATTTAGGCGCCCATTCTAATGAGGTGCTACCACCTGCTGAAAACAAAGCTACATCTGGTTTCATAGAAACAGCAGTTTCTAACCCAACTATCGTGTAGTTTGTTCCTTTAAACTCTAACTGATTCCCTACAGAACGCTCTGAAGCTACAGGAATTAATTCTGTTACAGGAAAATTACGTTCTGCTAATACTTGTAACATTACATTACCTACCATTCCGGTAGCTCCTACTACTGCTACTCTCATTTTTTACTTTTATTTACGGTAAGTTGCCAATAGCCAACATCTACCCATTTATTAAATTTATATCCAACTTCTTTAAAATGCGCTACCTTTTCAAACCCAAACCTCTCATGTAATCTTACACTAGCTTCATTTGGTAACGATATTCCTCCAATTAATACTCGAAACTCACTTTCTTTTAATGTATCAATGAGTTTTGTATATAATTGAGTTCCTATTCCTTTTTGAATTGCTCCTTGCTTCACATATACGGAAACCTCTGCTGAATTACTATAAGCGCTTCTCGTATTCCAAAAGTTTGCATGTGCGTAACCAACAACTCCTTGTTCATCTTCAAAAACAAACCAAGGAAAAGACTTTGTTACATCAACTATTTTATTTTCAAAATATGTCACAGTAACAGGAGATTCATCAAATGTTGCAATATCGTTTTCTACATAATAATTGTAGATGTCTGAAATCTCCTTTGCATCTCGTATGCTTACACTCCTTATCATTTCTTTTAAATACTAGTACAAAGGTTTAAAAAAATCAGATTAGTTGTATCTCTTTTTACTTAAAATTTTAGCTAAAAGTTTAATTCCTATCAATTTGATATCAAATGTGTTATTTTAAACACCGAAACTAAATTTTATGTACATTTGCAGCGATTTTATTGAAAAATCATAACTTATTATTGTTTAACTTAAAAAGGTATAGCATGCAACTGTACAACAAGTTAAGCGCAGAGGAACGCGCTAAATTAATTGACGAAGCGGGAAAGGACCGTCTTACTATTTCTTTCTATCAATATTTTAAGATAGAAAACCCAACACTTTTTAGAAATAAATTATTCATCGAATGGAATGAACTTGAAGTTCTTGGAAGAACTTATGTTTCTTATGAAGGAATCAATGCTCAAATTTCTGTTCCAGCTGAGAATTTCTTAGCATTAAAAGAACAATTAGATAGTATTTCTTTCTTAAAAGATATTCGTTTAAATGTTGCTGTAGAGCAAGACAATAAGTCGTTCTTAAAACTAAAAGTAAAAGTTCGCAATAAGATTGTAGCCGATGGATTGAATGATGATACTTTTGATGTTACCAATAAAGGGGTTCATTTATCAGCAAAAGAGTTTAACGAAATGCTTGCAGACCCTAATACTGTTTGTGTAGATATGCGTAATCATTACGAAAGTGAGATAGGTCATTTTGAAGGAGCCGTTACTCCAGATGTAGATACTTTTCGTGACTCTTTAGACATTATTGAAAATGATTTAAAAGAACATAAAGAAGATAAAAACCTATTAATGTATTGCACAGGAGGAATTCGCTGCGAAAAAGCCTCTGCTTACTACAAACACAAAGGATTTAAAAATGTTTTTCAATTAGAAGGTGGTATTATTGAATATACGAGACAAGTAAAAGCCGAAGGCATCGAAAATAAATTTAAAGGAAAGAATTTCGTTTTTGATCATAGACGTGCTGAACGAATCTCTGACGATATTATTTCTAATTGCCATCAATGCGGTAAACCTTGTGACACACACACTAACTGTGCAAATGAAGGATGTCATTTGTTATTTATTCAGTGTGATGAATGTGCCGAACAAATGGAAAATACATGTTCTTCAGAATGTCAAGAAATCATTCATTTATCATACGAAGAGCAAAAAGCTTTACGTAAAGGAAAGCACGCCAGTAATAAAATCTTTAAAAAAGGACGTTCAGAAGCTTTAAAGTTCAAGAAATAATGCAAAAGATAGAATTAATGGCTCCCGCTGGTAATTTTGAATCATTACAAGCGGCATTAGATAACGGATGTGATTCTGTATACTTTGGAGTTGAACAACTAAACATGCGAGCTAGAGCATCTATAAATTTTACCTTAGATGATTTAGAAGAAGTTTCTCGTAGATGTAAAGAAAAAAACGTTCGAACTTACCTTACTTTAAATACGATTATTTACGATCATGATTTATCAATTGTAAAAACATTAATAAAAAGAGCTAAAGAAGCAGATATTACAGCTGTAATTGCAATGGACCAAGCTGTAATTGCGATGGCTAGGGCAGAAGGTATGGAAGTACATATCTCAACACAAATAAATATTACAAACATTGAAACCGTAAAATTTTATGCGATGTTTGCCGATACTGTCGTTTTGAGTAGAGAATTAAGCTTACGCCAAGTAAAGAAAATTACCGAACAAATAGAAAAAGAAGAAATCAAAGGACCATCGGGACGTTTGTTAGAAATTGAAATTTTCGGACACGGAGCTCTTTGTATGGCTGTTTCCGGTAAATGTTACATGAGTTTACACTCACACAATTCTTCTGCAAATAGAGGTGCATGTAAACAAAACTGTCGTAAAAAATACACAGTAATAGATCAAGAATCCGGTTTTGAAATGGAATTGGATAATGAGTACATTATGTCTCCAAAAGATTTATGTACTATTGACTTCCTTGATCAAGTGGCAGATGCTGGGATTAAAGTGCTTAAAATTGAAGGTCGTGGACGTGCACCTGAATATGTTGCCAAGGTAATTAAATGTTACCGAGACGCTATTGATAGTTTATACAATGGAAATTACGATAAGCAGAAAGTAATTAGCTGGATGCAAGAACTTGAAAAAGTATACAATCGTGGTTTTTGGAATGGATACTATCTAGGTCAGAAATTAGGAGAATGGAGCAAAGAACCTGGTTCTCATGCTACTCAAAAGAAGGTATACCTAGGAAAAGGAGTTCATTATTTTTCAAAGGCCGAAATTGGTGAGTTTAAAATTGAAGCATATGATGTAACTGTTGGAGATACAATTTTAATTACGGGGCCTACTACTGGAGCTAGAGAAATGGAATTAAAAAGCATGTTTGTAAACGACAAAGAAGCACAAACGGCTACCAAAGGTGATGAAGTAACTATGAAGCTAGATTTTAAAATTCGTCCATCAGATAAACTATACAAAATCGTAAAAACCGAATTTTCAAAAAACTAATGGTCGTAATTACATTACAGCGTAATAAATGCATAGGTTGCAATTATTGTGTTGAGTTAGCTCCTGCACAGTTTCAAATGTCTAAAAAAGACGGTAAATCGGTTTTATTACATTCAACAGAAAAAAAAGGTTTTTTTACTATAAAAACTCATGACGATAGTATTTTTGAAGCTTCGCTAGAAGCAAAAAAGGCATGTCCTGTTAAAATTATAGAAGTAAAACAACGATAAGAAAGAACATTTCTATTTAAAAGCTCTCAAAATTGAGAGCTTTTTTGTTTTAAAAATTCAGTAATTTTATCTTAAAACAAAATCAATGTCAGGAGAAAAAAACTTAGCTGTTCTAATTAAAGAAATGAAGCCTTACCTTAATACAGGTGAATATGTGTTTGTTTCAGTTTCTCCCAATGAGGCGGCAACTATTTCTAACAAAGATATTATAGGTTTGTTTAAAGAAACTGAAGGTAATACTCTCGTTTTAGAACGCTCTATTGCAGATAAACATAATCTTTCTTATGATTTTATAGCTTCTTGGATTACTCTTAAAATTCATTCTTCTTTAGATGCTGTTGGACTTACAGCTGCTTTTTCTAATGCATTGGCAAAACACAATATTAGTTGTAATGTTATTGCTGGTTTTTATCACGATCATATTTTTGTTGCCAAATCAGATGAAACTAAAACCATCAATACTTTAAATAAGCTGTCTGCACAATATTAAAATGGAACTCCAGCCACCATATCGCAAAATTATTCACGTTGACATGGATGCTTTTTATGCATCTGTAGAGCAACTTGACAACCCTGAATTAATAGGTAAACCCGTAGCAGTTGGAGGAAGTGAAATACGCGGAGTAGTTTCAGCAGCAAGTTACGAGGCACGAAAATTTGGGGTACGCTCTGCTATGAGCGGAGTACTTGCTAAAAAAAAATGCCCTCATATAATATTTGTCCCTCCAAGATTTGACAGATATAAAGAGATCTCTTTAAAAATTAGAGCCATTTTTTACGATTATACAGATTTAGTAGAACCACTTTCTTTAGACGAGGCCTATTTAGACGTAACAGAAAACAAAAAAGGAAACCCCTCTGCAAATTCAATTGCCAAAGAAATTAGAGACCGTATATGGAATGAATTGGAACTAAGAGCTTCAGCTGGAATTTCAATCAATAAATTTTTAGCTAAAGTTGCTTCTGATATTAATAAACCTAACGGACAAAAAACCATACACCCAGAAGAAGTAATCGATTTTTTAGAAAAACTTCCCGTAAATAAATTTTATGGCGTTGGAAAAGTAACTGCTGCCAAAATGCACAATCTCGGACTGTTTACAGGATTAGATCTTAAAAACAAATCTCGTGAAGAACTATCTAAACTATTTGGAAAATCTGGATTGCATTATTACAATATTGTAAGAGGAATTCATACATCTGAAGTAAAACCAAACAGGGTAAGAAAATCAATTGCCGCTGAACGAACTTTTAGTGAAAACATTTCTTCAGAAGTTTTTATGCTAGAAAAACTTGATAAAATTGCTATTGAATTAGAAAAAAGAATGGTTAAATCAAACACAAAGGGCAAAACATTAACTCTTAAGATTAAATACAGCGATTTTACGCAACAAACGCGTAGTAAAACAACACTTCATTTCATTCAACAAAAAAAAGAGTTCTATCCTATCGTAAAGGAACTGTTATTCCAAGAAAAACTAAAAAATTCAGTGCGCCTTTTAGGTATTTCTTTTAGCAATTTGAATACCGAAAAAAAGGACCCTGTTTGGGTCCAGTTAAAATTCGATTTTTAAGATAAAGGAATTTTAATAGATACTTTAGTACCGATTGCTTTTCCTTCTGCATCTTTTAGATCAAAATAATCTAAAGAAAAATCATCTTTAAATTCGTTGGTAAAGTTTTGTAAACGTTGTTTGGTTAAGTCGATTCCGATTGATCGTCTATTTAATGATTTATTCTTCTTTATTCTAAAAGCTTGTTCGCGCCCTACACCATTATCTTCAATATCTATTTGAATAAAATCTTCAGAAATTTTAAGCACTTCTAAGCTTACTTTTTTACTCCCTTTTTTCGAAGATAATCCATGCCAAATAGCATTTTCTAAAAAAGGTTGCAAAATTAATGGCGGTACTTTAATACTTTCTAAATTGATATCCTCATCTACTCTTTCAGAATATTCAATTTCATTGGAGAAACGTATATTTTCAATACTCATATATAAATTCATCGTGCTAAGTTCTTCACTCAAACTCACCTCTTTCACCTTAGACGCATCCAATATATTTCTAATAAGTTTTGAAAATTTATTTAAATAATAAACTGCATTTTTTTGTTCATTATTGATAATATAGAGCTTAATAGAATTTAAGGCATTAAAAACAAAGTGTGGGTTCATTTGACTTTGAAGAGCCTCTTGTTCTAGCATCAATATCTTCTTGTCATTTTTAAGTAATCTTTGCCTATAAATAGAGTATAACACTACGCTGAATAAAGCTAAAGAAACAAACGTAATAATTAGAATATTTCTACTTTTGGTTAAATTAAGTTCTGCTATTTTCTTCTCCTTATCTAACCTAACAATCTTATTATTTTTTATTTCATCTTCAAAATTACTCATTAGATTAGTTACCCAACGAATATTTTTCTCATTGAAGGTCTTTTTATCGATATCAATCGAACTTTGAAAATGTTCTAAAGCCTCTTTAAAATTATTTTGTTTTTGATGAAGCTCTGATAAATGTAAATAGCTCACCGACAAACTAGAAGGTATATTATTATCTGCACCTATTTTTAGCGACTTATATAAGTATTCTTCAGCCTCGTCTAAGTTATTCTTTTTTATTAAAGCCCAACCTATGGTATTATACACTTCAGATAAATAATATCGATTACCTAATTCTTCTGCAGTAGGTACAATATCATTTATATAATTATAAGCCTCATTATACTTACCTTGCTTTATTAAAATATTACTAATACTATTATGACAAATAACCCTTCCTAAATCACTATTGTTTAAATTGTTATACTCTAATGATTTATTAAAATTTTCTAAAGCCAGATCTAAATCTCCAATATTTTGATAGGCGTATCCAATGTTTTGATGGTTAATTGCCAACCCTCTTAAATCGTTTAATTCCTTTTGAATTTCAATAGATTCTTGAAACTTAGCCAATGCCAATTCATATTGCCTAATCGTCAAATAAATATTACCTATACTGTTTACACTAATACTATGACTTACTTTAAAATCTTCATTCGGGTTTTTTATCTTACTGATAATTTCTAAAGCTGCTTGATGATAATTCAGGGCTCCTTTTACCTTATCTTGTCTTCTGTAAATAACCCCTAGCTGATTTAATGTGATAACTTCTCCTTCTACACTTCTAATCTTTCTCGCTAATTCTAAAGCTGACTTATAATACTCTTCAGCCTTATCATATTCGGTTATATTTCGATGTGATCTTCCCTTGAGGTTGAGTGCAAATACTTCTCCTATTTTATAATTTTCCTCTTGACTCCTTTTTAAGAAATTAGCAATTTCTTCATTGGTAAACCTAATTCTTCTAAAGTGTTTTTGAACTTTATAATAATTTTCTTCTTTTTTGGTAACAGCATCACTAATAAGACTATCAACTTTCGTTTGAGCATAAAAGTTAGTAGTAATTAAAAATGTTAGTAGGATTTTTAAAAAAGGTTTCATTCTAAAATTTTTCTAAAAACTCAGATTTTCTTTGGCGCGAAACTGGTATTTTATGGTTGTCTGTTAATACCACATAACCGTCTGACTTTAAAAATTCTTTGATTTTATTTAGGTTTATGATGTAAGAGTTATGAATTCTAAAAAAATGTTCATCTGGTAGCAATTCATTTACTTCCTTTAATTTTTTTGTAACGACTATTTTCTTACCATTACGAATATGTATGGAACTATAGTTACCATCTGATTCTACAAAAATAATTTCATCATTATCTAGAAAAATTAGCTTTCCATCTGTATTGATCGTAATTTTTCGTCTGTTAAACTTTTCATTAAAACTGGTAAGTATTTTCTCAAACCTTTCTGCGCTATTATCTGCTGAATAGTTTTTAATTCTTCGAATCGTTTCTTCTAAATCATCTGAGTCAATAGGCTTTAATAAGTAATCAATTGCTTTATTCTTTAAAGCCTTAATTGCGTACTCATTGTAAGCAGTAGTGATAACCACTGCAAAATCTCTATTAGTTAACTTAGATAGTAACTGAAAACCATCCATGGTTGGCATTTCAATATCGAGAAACAAACAATCTATAGTAGCTAAGTCTAAATACTTGATTGCTTCTTCGGCATCAGTAAAAGTTTTCTCTATTACAATATCATTATCAAAATTAGACAATTCCCAGCTTAACCCCTGAATTGCCTTTGGTTCATCATCTACAATTACTGCCTTTAACATACACTTACATTTTCCCAAATGTAACTTTTATTATGATAAAAATAAAATGGCTTTTTAGAGATTTATTGCTAAAAAAACACTTAAAACATATGATTAGCTACCATTTATACAAAAAAAAGCACCAAACACACACTAACTCCCTAATTTAAAAAACTTTCGCTGCATATTTGCCACGTAATACACAAGGGGTAAGGTCATATTTGATGAATTGGGGAATTAATCAAGAAATGACAAAAAGAAAAAGAAACACCATAATTGGTGTTTTTTTTTGTGCATATATTAACCCTAAACCACACTTTTCTTTACCATTTACACAAAAAATAGTACCAATTATACACTAACCAATTTGTAACGAGAACTTTTAATGCATATTTGTAATGTAATACACAAGGGGGTAAAAGTCATATTATTGATAAATTGGGGGATTAATCAAGATAATGACAAAAAGAAAAGGAAACACCAATTATGGTGTTTTTTTTTTGCACTTATTTTAATAACAAATAAAAAAGGCTTAACGAAATCGTTAAGCCTTTTTTATTATTACAATCTTATTCTATTAAGCCTCAAACGGAGTAATAGAAACGTAAGATTTGTTATCTCTCTTCTTTTGGAAGTTAACAACACCATCTACCTTTGCATGTAAAGTATGGTCTTTCCCCATATATACATTTTCTCCTGGATAATGTTGAGTTCCTCTTTGACGAACAATAATATTACCTGCGATAGCAGCTTGTCCTCCAAAAATCTTTACTCCTAATCGTTTCGATTCCGATTCACGACCGTTCTTCGAACTACCGACACCTTTCTTATGAGCCATTTCTTAACGAGTTTTTTAGGTTAATTATTTACTTAATACTTCAATTAATTCAGCTTTCTTTAAAGAAGTGTATCCTGAGATTCCTCTTTCTTTAGCTAAAGCCTTTAACTCAGCAACAGTCATTGAACTTAAGTCATTTGATGCTGCTTTTTCTTCAGTCTTAGGAGCTTCTTTCTTAGCAGTTGCCTTTTTAGCACCAGAAGCAGCAATACCTTCGATTTGAATCTCAGTTAAATACTGTCTGTGACCATTTTTCTTCTTGTAACCTTTTCTTCTTTTCTTTTTGAAAACGATTACTTTATCACCTTTTAAGTGACCTAATACCTTAGCCGTTACTGCGGCTCCTTCTATAGCTGGGGCGCCAATAGTTACATTTCCAGCGTCTTCAATAAGCATTACATTATCAAAAGATACTTTTGATCCTTCTTCTGCTTGTAAACGGTGAACGTAAACTTTTTGGTCTTTTGCTACTTTAAATTGCTGCCCTGCTATCTCTACGATTGCGTACATACTAACTTGTTTTGCTTTTTAATTTAAATAATTACATCTCTTAAAAATACAGAAATGCGGGTGCAAATATACGTTTTTTCATTTACTTAACAAGTAAAAAAACAATTTTAAACACCATATTATAAAATTGATAATCAACAAAATACATCCTTTGTAAAAAGCTTCTTCTTTTTTTATCTAAATAATGTAACAAATACTCTTTATCAGCGTCAAACTTAAAGAATCAATTTAAATTAAATTAAGAACTAATGAAAAGAAGTATTTTATCTCTTGCTTCAGCTCTTTTAGTAGCATTTAGTGCAAATGCTCAAAAGGTTGAGTTTGAAGAGTACGATTTAAGCAATGGTATGCATGTAATTTTGCACCAAGACAATTCTGCTCCTGTAGTTACAGTTGGTGTTATGTACCATGTTGGGGCAAAAGATGAAGAAGATGGAAAAACAGGAATGGCTCACTTTTATGAGCACTTATTATTTACTGGAACAAAAAACATTGGTCGTGGCGAATGGAATAAAATAGAAGCGGCAAATGGAGGTACTGGAAATGCAAATACAAACTGGGATAGAACTTATTATTATGAAACCTTTCCATCTAACAATTTAGAACTAGGTTTATGGATGGAGTCTGAGCGTTTATTACACCCAATTATCGATCAAAAGGCAGTAGACACTCAAAACGAAGTTGTTAAAGAAGAAAAACGTCAACGTATGGATAATGCTCCTTATGGAAAAATTATTTATGGTGATGTTTACAACCACATTTTTGACAAGCACAATTATGGTAGACCAATGATTGGATATATCAAAGATTTAGATGCTGCAAAACTTGAAGAATTTAAAGCTTTTTATAAGAAGTGGTATATGCCAAACAATGCAGTATTAGTAGTTGCTGGAGATTTTAATGTTAAAAACACTAAAAAAATGATCAAAGATTATTTTGAATCAATTCCAGCTCGTACTCTTCCAAAAAGAAACAAAATTGTTGAGCCAGAAAGAACTCAAGAAAAAAGAGTAAAAGAATACGACTCTAACATTCAATTACCAGCTATTCTATTAGCACACAAAACTCCTTCAATGCGAGAAAGAGACTCTAAAGTTTTAGATGTTATCTCCACTATTTTAAGTAATGGAAAGAGTTCTAGATTATATAAAAAATTAGTTGACACTGATAAGAAAGCTCTACAAGTATTCTCATTTGCAAGAAACTTAGAAGATTACAGTGTTTATAACATTGGAGCAATTCCTTTAGGTAAAACTTCTTTAGATGATTTAATCAAAGAAATGGACGAAGAGATTGAAAAGTTACAAACGGAATTAATCTCAGACAGAGATTTAGAAAAAGTACGTAACAAATTCGAAAATCAATTCGTTGCCTCTAACTCTAACGTTCAAGGTATTGCTAATACATTAGCAAGAAACTACATGTTAGTTGGAGAAACAAACAGAATTAACAAGGAATTAGACATTATTAATTCTATTACAAAAGAGGAAATTAGAGACGTAGCTAAAAAGTACTTAGCTAAAAACCGTCGTGTAATTATTGAATATTTACCAAAAAAGAAATAATCATCTAAACTGAATTTTAATGAAAACGAAAATATTATCAATTGCAGCTTTATTGTTTCTATCATTAACTGTTTCAGCACAGATTGATAGAAGTAAACAGCCAAAACCAGGGCCTGCACCTAAAATAAATATTGGTAGCCCTAAGAAATTTAAATTGGACAACGGACTACAAGTTTTAGTTGTTGAAAACCATAAATTACCTAGAGTATCTGCTACTTTAACTATTGACAATCCACCAATGTCTTATGGAAATAAGAAAGGGGTTGAAGGCTTATTAAGTGGAATGTTAGGTACTGGATCAACAAACACACCGAAAGGAAAATTTGACGAAGAAGTAGACTTCTTAGGAGCAAATGTTTCTTTTTGGGACGAAGGAGCAAGAGCAAGTTCATTAACTAAATACTTCCCAAAAGTATTAGGTTTAATGGCAGACGCGGCTTTCAATCCAGTATTCTCTCAAGAAGAGTTTGACAAGCAAATGAAGCAATCTCTTGACGGTATAAAAAACAGTGAAAAAAGTGTTGCGGCTATTGCTCGTAGAGTTGAAGACGTTTTAACTTATGGTAAAAATCACCCATTTGGAGAATTTACTTCTCAAGAAACTTTAAAGAACATCACTTTACAAGATGTTAAAGATCTTTACAATAAAACCTACAAGCCAAACAATGCTTATTTAGTTATTGTAGGTGACATTAGTTTTGACAAAGCAAAATCTTTAGTTAACGGTTTATTTTCTAATTGGAAAAAAGGAGATTTAGTAGCACAAGAACTACCTAAAGTAGAAAATCCTGCTACAACAGAAATCGATTTTATTAATATGCCAAACGCAGTACAATCTGAGCTATCAATCATTAATAGTGTTAACTTAAAAATGAATGATAAAGATTATTATGCGGCTTTATTAGCAAACCAAATTCTTGGTGGAGGTGGTACTGGTAGATTATATAAAAACTTACGTGAAGATAAAGGGTATACTTATGGTTCTTACTCTGGAATTGGTTCTAGCCGTTATGCTTCTCGTTTTAAAGCATCTGCTTCTGTAAGAAATATGGTTACTGATAGTGCTATGGTTGAGGCGATGAAAGAAATCAATAAAATCCGTTATCAAAAAGCAACAAAAGAAGAGTTGGATATTGCAAAAGCTAAATACATTGGAAACTTTGTTAGAAATGTAGAAAAGCCAAATACAATTGCTTCATATGCTTTAAATATTTTAACGAACGATTTACCTGCAAACTACTATCAAAACTATCTTAAGAATGTAAACGCAGTTACTTTAGAAGATGTTCAAAACGCCGCTATTAAATATTTTAGAGGAGATAAATCACGTATTGTGATTACTGGTAAAGGAATAGATGTTTTAAAGAATTTAGAAAAAACAGCTGATTATAAAATCAATTATTTTGACAAAAACGGAAATCCTACAAACAAGCCAGCAATGAGTTTACCAATTCCTGCTGGTACTACAGCAGCAACTGTTGTAGACAACTACTTTAAAGCTATTGGTGGAAAAGATAAAGTGGCTGCTGTAAAATCTTTAATGACCGTTGCAGAGGCTAAGATAGATGGAGCTCCTGCGCCAATTGTTATTACTACTAAAACTACTAGTCCTAACAAAAGTTCTCTTTTAGTTTCGATGATGGGGAATACTTTACAAAAGTCTGTTTTTGACGGAACAAAAGGATACCAAGAAGCTCGTGGTCAGAAAAAAGAATTGACTGGAAAAGAGTTAGAAGATTCAAAATCAAAATCATTTCCTTTTGCTGACGTTTCATATAAAAAGGGAAAACTAGATAGAATTGAACCTTTAAATGGTAAAAATGCTTATGTTATTAAGTACAACGACACAGAAGTGTTTTATGACATGGAATCTGGGTTAAAAGTAAAAACTATAACTACTGTTAAAGGACCACAAGGAGAAGTTAAAAATCCTGTAACCTTTGCTGATTATAAAGAAGTAAATGGAATTAAATTTCCTCACAAAGTAATCAGAACAAACGGGCCTATGGAATTAAACTTTGTAGTAAAAGAGGTAAAAATAAACGAAGGTGTTTCTGATGCTGATTTTCAATAAAAATCAACATCTTAAATAGTTAACATAAAGAGTCAAAACAACAGTTTTGGCTCTTTTTTATTTGGCCTTGTTTACCAACCAAACACCAAACAAAATAATACCACCTGCCAATAACTGAACCATACTTAAACGTTCACCGTCTATAATACCCCACATTACGGCAACTATTGGGATTAAATACGTAACAGAAGCGGCAAAAACCGGCGATGACATATGTACCATTTTATTAAACATAACCTTTGCTATACCTGTACCAACCACTGCTAAAACAGTAATGTACCCAAGTGCTGATGTTGTTTCTGGAGTAACCTCAAACGTGGTGAAAAAACCTGAAAATATAAGCACTAATAATACTGGAATTATCAATAACAAAAAATTCCCTGTAGTAATTGCCAAAGCATCTAAATCATGTAAATACCTTTTAATCATATTTACATTAAAAGCATATCCTATAGAGGCTATTAATATTAACAATGCATACCAATAATTCTGATTTGGATTGAGTGCCGCACCTTTTAAAATAAGTATTAATGTACCGACCAATCCAATTAAAATTCCGTAAAACTGCTTTCTTTTAAAGGAAAACCCAAATACCAAGGCTCCAAAAATAAATGTATTAAACGGTGTTAAAGAATTTAATATTGCTGAAATAGAACTGTCAATATTACTTATTGCAAAAGCAAACAAAAAAGCTGGAAAAAAAGTTCCTAAAGCAGCGGTATAAGCAACATACTTCCAATGTCTTTTTTGAATTCTTTTTAAACTCTTAAACCCAATTAATAATAAAAAAATTGCTGTAATTAACATTCGTAAAGCTCCAACTTGAATGGGCGTTAACCCTACAAGAGCTTTTTTCATAAGTATAAATGAACTCCCCCATACTAGAGATAATATGATAAGGTAAATCCATTTTAATTTTTGATTGTTCATGCAACACTTGTATAAGGAAACACAAAAGTCGCACAAAACTTTATAACTTTAGCTAATTATTGATAAATTTGCGCTATTATCCTATAAATTAATTGAATAATGAAACTATTAAAAATATTTTTTGTTGTCGCATTTGTAAGTGTAACAACAATTGCCTGTAAAACAGAAGCTAAAAAAGAAGATGCAACTCCTAAAACAGAAGAGGTAGCTGCAAATGTACAAGAGGCTAGTTTTGCAATTTCTGGTATGACTTGTGAAATTGGTTGTGCTAAAAAAATCGCTTCTGACTTATCTAAAAAAGAGGGAGTTGTAGATGCGAAAGTTGTGTTTACAGATAGTATTGCTACCGTAAAGTTTGATGCTAACAAAACAAACAAAGCTGAATTAATGGCTTTTGTTGATGGGATAGCTGAGAGCATGTATAAAACTTCAGAGTTAAGTAAAGAAGCTTGCAAAAAAGAGTGTGAGAAAAAATGTAGCGAAGCTAAAACTGACGCAGAAAAAGCAGCATGTAAAAAAGAATGTGAAATGGCTTGTTGTTCAGATAAAAAAGAAGGTACATCTGAAGAAAAAACAGCTTGTGCTAAAGATTGTAAAATGGAATGTTGTGCTGAAACTGAAAATGCATAATTAATTTTCAATCTAAATAAAACTGAAAGCTCCTATATGGAGCTTTTTTTATGCCTTTTAAGTATCTTTGCACAAATTATTTATTAGATGAAAAAACACTTCCCTCTCATCGTTAAAATCACATTAATTGCCGTTTATGTAATCTTTTTAGCTGGTTCAGTTGTACGTATGACTGGTTCTGGAATGGGATGTCCAGATTGGCCAAAGTGTTTTGGGTACTATATTCCGCCAACCTCTGAAGAACAAATTACTTGGCAACCTAATACAGATTATAAAAAAGGGATGATCATTGTTAAGGATGAAACCCTATTTGTAGCTGAAAACAATTTAAAAACAGCTGCTGAATTTAACACAAATAACTGGAAGAAATACACAAAGCATAATTATGCTAAATTTAATAAATACCATACTTGGACAGAATATATCAATCGTCTTTCATCTGCTGTAGCAGGAATTCCTTTCTTGTTCTTAGTTGTAATTTCTTTTTCTTTTTGGAGAGAAAAGAAAGCCATAACACTTCTTTCTTTAGGAGCTTTCTTTTTAATGCTCTTTGAGGCTTGGCTAGGAAAAACAGTGGTTGACACCAACTTAAAACCCACTATTATTACCATTCATATGGTAGCTGGATTGGTAATTGTAGCTTTATTATTATGGCTTTTGTTTATTGTTACGGAACGAAAATCAGTTTACAAATACAACTCTTTATTCAATAAGCTTCTAATTGTTTCTGTAGTATTTTCATTAATACAAATTGCCATGGGAACACAAGTACGTCAATTTATTGATGAACAAGTAAAGCTATTTGGATTTGAAAATAAACAGTATAGTTTAATGGATCCAAGTTTTAAGTTTTATTTCCATCGCTCTTTTACCATTGCCATTGTATTGGTGAACCTTGGAATGTTTTATTTGAATCAAATAAAAAACTTAGGGTACAGACTTGTAAACTGGATTGTTTTCTTAATCTTTTTAGAAACAATTACTGGTATTTTAATGTACTACGCAGAATTTCCTTTAGGAACACAAGCAATACATTTATTAGCTGGAGCTATTTTATTTGGATTACAATTTTATTTATGGTTACAGAGTAGAAAAACAAAGGAAGTTTAACTATTTCAAAGACTAAAACCTCTTGAAACACTTTACTCTTTCCACTCTAGAGTTTCCATCATTTTTATCATATCTGCTTTGATATATTCAATAGCAGGTAATAATGAGTCATAATTAGGTTTTGTATAAAAAAACAGCGATCCTTTTAAGAAGTTTCTAGCTGAATCTGTTGCATGAAATTGTATTTGAGAAGCTGCGTTTCCTTTTATTTCATACAAACTTCCATATACTTTTTTAACAGGGTTAACATATTCTACAGGTGCTGTTATTTGATCTGCCTTAATCGCATGCTCAAACACTAACTTTTCAGCCTCCATTAACAACTCTCGTAAATTGTTTTTGATTGGTCTGTAGGTGATATCTACTGAAGCCTTTAATTCAGGGTACTCAACCTTCATCCAATTCTTTGGTAAATTCTTTTGACTTGTATTCTGTGCTATTTCAAAAGAATATGGTTTTACCAATGTTAATTTCTTAAAACTCTTTTGTGGGTAGTTTAAACTTAAATATCCTTTTGGTTTTGGTAAAGTTTCTTCATCACAACTCACCATCAACATCACTAACATCAACACTAAAATCTTACGCATTTCGAGTAACTTTAACTTGTTTAATTCTTTTCTTGTCTACCACTTCAATAGTAAACGTATATTGGTTATAATTTATTTTCTCTCCTTTTTTAGGAAACTTACCTGAGACTTCTAATATAAAGCCCGCTAAAGTTTCACTTTCTCCTTTGTCATCTTCAAACTTTTCCTCGTCTTCTTCTAAAACTCTACAGAAATCTTTTACTGTGATTTTCCCTTCAAAAATAAAATTATTTTCATCAAGCTTAGAATAAGACAAATCATCATCATCAAACTCATCATTTATATCTCCAACAATCTCTTCAATAACATCTTCTAAGGTAACAATACCACTTGTACCTCCATATTCATCAACCACAATAGCCAAGTGCATTTTCTTTTCTTGGAACTCACTCAATAAATCATCCAATTTCTTATTCTCAGGCACAAAAAATGATTCACGTATTAAGCTTTGCCATTTAAAGTTTTTCTTATTCAAATGCGCTAATAAATCTTTTGCGTATAAAACCCCCTTTATATTATCAATACTTTCATGATAAACTGGGTTTCTTGAATATCCATTTGCTAAAATAATCGAAAGCACTTCTGCAAAACTAGTATCATCTGAAATAGCACAAACATCAGTTCTAGGTTTCATTATTTGTACCGTTTCCGTATTACCAAAGGTTACAATTCCCTCTAAAATCTTCTGTTCATCTTTGGTTGTAGCATCCTCAGAGGTTAATTCCAATGCTTGAGAAAGGCGCTCTACAGATAAATTATTGTTTCTATTTCCTAATCTATTTTCAATAATACTGGTCAAACGAATCAAAACCGAACTTAACGGAGTTAAAAAAGTATTTAACACTAAAATTGGTTTAGACATAAACCCAGCAAATTGCAACGATTTGCGTGTTGCATAAACTTTTGGCAAAACTTCTCCGAATAGTAATATTAAAAAGGTAACTAAACCTACTTCAATGAATAGTTTTACCTTATCAGACAACCCAGCAAAAAAAACTTCTCCCAAAGTCGCAAACAATAAAACAATAAGAATATTGATGAAGTTGTTTGTAATTAAAATTGTTCCTAAAAGTTTCTTCGGGTTTTCTAAAAGCCTAACCACGGTACTTTTGCCCTTTGTTTTCTCAGCAACCTCGTCTAATTCTGTTTGAGATATTGAAAAAAACGCAACCTCGGCACCAGAAACTAATGCAGAACTGATTAAAAGCAATGTCAATGCTACACAATTCAGTATGGTTAAAGAGTCAATACTTAATAGAATAAATTGTAATGATTCGGGATCGGGTTCCAAAAAAGGCTTGTTTTAGTTAGACATTAAAATGGTAAATCATCATCTTCATTATAAGATGCTGTTGGTTCTTGGTTTATTGATTGTGTTCCTGTATTACCAGGTGTCTGTGCTGGTGGCGCACTTGTTTCTTTTTTTGTTGATAAGAAAGTCATGTCTTGTACATGAATTTCTGTCGTATATCTTTTTTGTCCATCAACTTCGTACTGCCTTGTTTTTATTCTACCTTCACAATACACTCTGTCTCCTTTTGAAAGATATTTTTCACAGATCTCAGCCAGTTTATTTCGCACAACAATGTTGTGCCATTCCGTATTTGTAATACGTTCTCCAGTTTGACGATTGGTATATGTTTCGTTAGTAGCTAAAGGAAAACGCCCGATAGAGTTTCCTCCTTCAAAATAATGCATCTTTACCTCATCTCCTAAATGCCCAATAAGCATTACTTTATTGATTGTTCCTGCCATAACATTTTAATTTACGATAAAATCAAATATACAAATTTTTAGATTTTGTTCTTTTGAAAATTGGTTAAAAACTTATCTATTAATACTGGTACAGGATATTCTTTTATCACATCCCAACTAATATTTGCCTGCGCATGTTTTTCTAACTCTATTACCCAAAACTTTGTATATAAATGCTGGTGTGATAATTTATGTACTATTTCTTTTTCGTTAAACAACGATATAGACGTATTATTGAGTGATAACTCTTGAAAATCTTCACAATTCACTAATTCTTCTAAAGTTTCAATTGATTTCTGAGTTTCTACTAAAGGAAACTCATACAACCCTTGCCAAATACCTTTGCCTTTCCTTTCATTTAATATGGTATATCCTGTTGCAGTTTTCAATACTAAATAATTAAAGTATCGTTTTCTAACTTTTATTTTTTTCTCCTTAATAGGTAAGGTACCAACTAGACCTTTTTCCAATGCAACACAACTATCAGCAATATGACATTGATCACAAAGTGGTTTTTGAGGCTTACAATGCAACGCTCCAAAATCCATAATAGCCTGATTATACACTCCAGGTTCATCTAAATCAATCAACGTTTGCGCTAATTCTTTGAACTCCTTTATTCCTTTTGTGGAGTTAATAGGGGTAGCAACACCAAAATATCTTGAAAGAACTCGGTACACATTACCATCAACAACCGCTGCTGCTTCATTAAAACAAATAGATGCAATGGCTGAAGCTGTATAATCTCCAATACCTTTCAATTTTAACAATTCTTTATAACTTGTTGGAAACTCTCCATTCAATTCGTTGGCTACATACTTAGCCGTAAAATGTAAATTTCTTGCTCTTGAGTAATATCCTAGCCCTTGCCATAGTTTCAATACCTTTTCTTCAGAAGCTTCTGCCAAATCAAACACTGTAGGGAAAGCCTCTATATACTTTAAATAATAAGGTAATCCTTGAGCCACTCGCGTTTGTTGCAGCATGATTTCGCTTAACCAAATATGGTAAGGATTCTTAGTTTTTCGCCAAGGAAGCTCTCTGTTATTTTGTAAATACCAGTATTTCAATTTGTTATTAAAATCCATTTTCAGAAATTTGCAATGCGAAAGTAGTGCATTTTAACAAGATAATTTTAATCTTAAAAATTTTCGGAATAGATTAATTATCATATATTTGCATCCTCAATTTTTAAAGAAAACAAATCAAAAAATATTTATAATGACAAAAGCAGATATCGTATCGAAGATTTCAGATAAGAGCGGAATTGAAAAAGCAGATGTTTTAGCGACTGTTGAAGCATTTATGGAAGAGGTAAAAGGTGCATTAGAAAGTGGCGATAATGTTTATTTAAGAGGTTTTGGTAGTTTTATTATCAAAACAAGAGCAGAAAAAACAGGTAGAAATATTTCTAAGAATACTACTATTAAGATACCTGCACACAACATTCCTGCTTTTAAGCCTTCAAAAGTTTTTACTGAAGGAGTTAAAGCTAAGGTGAAAGTAGAAAAATAATTACACGATATAATATTAACCGAAACCCTAGGGTTTTATTAAAAACATTTTAATTATGCCAAGTGGTAAAAAAAGAAAGAGAGCTAAGATCTCTACGCACAAAAGAAAAAAAAGAGCAAGAGCAAACCGTCATAAGAAAAAGTAAGCAGTAGCTTACTTTTTCCGTTTTGCTTATACAGCTTAAAAGTTCATTGAAATCATGGTTATTTGAAACCTTAATTGGTTTTTTAATACCTGTTCACAAATTTTAATCCGTCCGCACAAATTATTGTGCTGGCAAAAAATCTTTTCAGATGAAAACAGAATTAATTATTCGTTCAAATTCTTCTGATATTGATTTTGCCTTACTAAGAGATGGTAAACTTACTGAATTAAACAAAGAGACGAACGGCAACAAATTTTCAGTTGGAGATATATTCCTGGCTAAAATTGGTAAAGTTATGTCTGGCTTAAATGCTGCTTTTGTAAATGTAGGTTATCCTAAAGATGGTTTTTTACACTATCATGATTTAGGACCTCAAGTACAATCTTTGAATAAATTCATTAAGAAAGTAAGCACAGGTAAATACAAAGAGTTCACTTTAAAAAACTTTCGTTCTGAAGAAGATATCAATAAAGACGGAAGTATTACTGACGTACTAAAATCAGGTCAAAATTTATTAGTACAAATTGTAAAAGAACCCATTTCTACCAAAGGACCTCGTATAAGTTCTGAGCTATCTATAGCAGGTAGATTTTTAGTATTAGTTCCTTTTTCAGATAGAGTATCTGTATCGCAAAAGATACAGGACAACAAGGAAAAAGAACGTTTAAAAAAATTAGCAAGAAGTATCAAACCAAAAGGGTTTGGACTTATTTTACGTACTGTTGCCGAAGGAAAAAAGGTAGCAGAACTAGATAAAGATTTACAAAACTCGTTAGAGCGTTGGAAAAGTATGTGTAGACGTATTCCTAATCAAAACACACCAACAAAAATATTAAGCGAGTTAAACAGAGCATCTTCTATACTAAGAGATGTGATGAATGATTCTTTTACAAGCATTGTTACCAACGATGAAGCTTTAAAACTAGAAATCAAGGAATATTTACAAGAAATATATCCTGAAAAAGAAAAAATTGTAAAATTACATCGTTCACAAACTCCTATTTTTGAAAAATATGGGATAGAACGACAAATTAAAACATCGTTTGGTAAAACAGTTTCTATGAGCAAAGGTGCCTATTTAGTTATTGAGCACACCGAAGCTTTGCATGTTATTGATGTTAATAGTGGTAATAGATCTAACAAAGCTAAAAGCCAAGAAGAAACTGCATTAGAAGTTAACTTAATTGCTGCAACAGAAATTGCACGTCAATTACAATTACGTGATATGGGTGGTATCATTGTAGTTGATTTTATCGATATGAAATCGGCAGAAAATCGCCAAATTTTATATCAACACCTTAAAGAAGCGATGTCTTTAGACCGTACAAAACACAAAATTTTACCTCCAAGTAAATTTGGTTTAGTACAAATTACAAGACAGCGTGTACGACCTGAGTTACATATAAAAACTCGCGAACCTAATCCAAGCAATGGAAACAACGAAGTTGAAGCCCCAATTGTATTAGTTGAAAAAATGGAAGGAGAGTTAGAACGCATTATTGCCAATAACAACAACAAAAACATTACCTTAAATGTACATCCTTTTATTGCAGCTTATTTAACAAAAGGAGTAAATTCAATTCGTTTTAAATGGTTTGTAAGACATAAAAAGTGGATCAAAGTATTACCTAGAGATGCTTACCAATACTTACAATACAAATTCTTTTTTGACAAAAAGAAAAAGAAGAAAAGTAAGTAAGGCATTATCTTATTATGAAATAAAAAGCTCAATTCTATAGAATTGAGCTTTTTTTATGCTTTAAAACCAAAAACCTAGGTTGAGTAACCAGTATTTTTCATTGTGGTCTGGAGACCAGCTATACTTCAATTCAATGGGGCCTAAAAAAGTTTCTAAACTATAACCTACTGCATAACCTGACTTGGTGTTCTTAAACAAACTACCGCTTTTTAAGACATCTTCTTCCACTCTTGCATAGTTTGCTATAAACATTGCATATTGTTTATTAAAAACTTCATATCGCAGGTTAAATTCCGACCTCAAAAAGGATTGGTTGGTTAGTTCTGAAACATCATACCCATAAAAAGGAACAAAATTGTTAATTAGGTTCTGATTGTACCCTCCTAACCTGTAATCGAATATTAATGACGACTTTTTTCCTAAGGTATATCCAGCATCTGAGATATATTGAAAAGTAAGTTTATCCATAAAAGTAGTTGCAAAACTCACACTTCCTTGCAATTGAGAAAATTGCTGAAATGGCTGTTGTGCACTACTATGAAACTCATTTAATCTATCATTTCTATCTGACCACATATACCATTTAAAACCAATATCTGCATGAAAACCTTTTGTTGGAAACATTTTCTTATCAAAAGTATCCAGTTTCAGAAAGATAAATGAATTTATATAATTACTATCATCAAATATAATTTCATCTCCGTTAGGATCTAAAATGGTTTCTGTTGAAACTTTAATCTTCTTATTTTCTACACCAAACCCTAAAGCAAACTTCTTATCTAAGGTTGTTTGAACAAATAGTTTATTGGTGAAATCTTCATACTTCGCATTGATATTATCTACTTGTTCATTAAATGGAAAGTTATTTTTAAAAGAATTATATCTTGATGAAAATCCGAAACTCGGAGCCAAACCATTATCTATAAAATACTCTAAATTATAACGTATTCTATCACCTACTCCTAAATCAAACAATAACTCGTCATTTTGAAATAATAACTTCTTATGATTATACCCTAATAGTACAGCCGATTTATACAATAAATCATAATGCAACCCTAAACGTACAAATCGTTCTATTTCATCTTCCTTTAAACTAACCACCAACTTTTTTCCTTTAAACGAAGGTTCTAAGTGATAATCAATTCTTTTAAAGTTATTCGTAGCGGTTAAGGTACCAATCTTTTTTGAAATCATTTTGTAAGAAGAAGTATCTCCTTCCTTCAATTGTAATTTTCCTAAAACATAGTTATTTGTATAATTCTTATTTCCATTTATTACAATTCGATCAATTAAAAAATTGGTTGGTTTTAGCTTTAATTTTGGTCTTTTTATTTTCTTTTTCTGAAGTTTAGCAATACTATCAAAAACCGCTTTATAAGGTTTTGCTGACTTTACTCCTTCTCTAATAATTCCATCTTTTTTATCAAAAGAAATAACACTATACTCCAATATATCTGGTCTCATGTATATGTCTAACAACTCCACTTGCTCATCAGATTTTTTATACATCTGAAAGTTAATTATCTGCATTAATAGCGAAGCAATAGAGGATAACTCTTCTCTTTTTAGTAGTTGTCCTTGAACATTTACTCCAATAATTAAATCAACTCCCTTTTTTTTCATAATATCAACTGGGAAGTTATTTACCACACCGCCATCTACCAGTAATTTCCCATCAATATCAACTGGGTTTAACAATGAAGGAAAAGCAGCACTCGCTCTTAATGCTAATGGCAAGGATCCTTTTTCTAAAATTACCTCTTCGCTTGTTTCTATGTTTGTAGCAACACAGTAAAAAGGTATTGGAAGTTTTGAAAAATCATTGATATCATCTACTGGGGCGAGTAGTTCTGTTAAAAAGTTTAAAACATTTTGTCCTTTTGAAAGCCCTAAAGGCAATCCTAAACCATCTTTTTTAATTGGTAAGGATATCGCATACTTTTCTCCGTACTCTTTGGTAAAAAAAGGCTTCTCCCTTCTAGGAATTTCATCTTGTAATAATGAAACAAAATCTATTTCTCTTACTATTTTTTCTATTTGATTCGGTGAATATCCAGAGGCATATAAACCACCTACAATACTTCCCATACTAGTTCCACCAATATAATCAACTTGCACTCCAGCTTTTTCTAACTCCTGAAGTACTCCTATGTGCGCAAATCCTTTAGCTCCTCCTCCACTAAGAACTAAACCAATTTTAGGCTGTTCTTGTGAAAACAAGAACAAGGGTAAAAACAATAAACATAGCAGCAATTTTTTCATTTCTATTATTTTTTATGGTAATGGTTATATATTTTCTGTGCTCTTGAACTTCCAACTACTTGTATTAAATCTTCTAAAGAAGCTTCTTTTACTCTCTTTGCCGACTTAAATTTACGCAAAAGATTGGTGATTGTTTGTTTTCCAATATCTGGTATTTGTTCTAATTCAGATTGAATAGCACTTTTACTTCGTTTATTCCTGTGAAATGTAATTCCAAAACGATGCGCTTCATTTCGTAAATGTTGAATTATTTTAAGAGTTTCTGATTTTTTATCTAAATACAAAGGAATAGAGTCACCTGGGTAATATATCTCTTCCAATCGTTTCGCTATACCTATAATAGCTATTTTTCCTCTTAATCCTAACTCATCTAAGCTTTTTAGTGCGGATGAAAGTTGACCTTTTCCTCCATCAATTACAATTAATTGAGGTAAAGGTTGGTCTTCTTCCAACAACCGTTTATATCTTCTATACACCACTTCCTCCATAGAAGCAAAATCATCAGGCCCTTCCACTGTTTTTATGTTAAAATGTCGATACTCTTTCTTACTTGGTTTTCCGTCTCTAAAAACCACACAGGCCGCCACTGGGTGCGTTCCTTGAATATTAGAGTTATCAAAACATTCAATATGCCTTGGTTCCTTTCCTAATCGTAAATCCTTTTGCATTTGACCCATAATACGCTTCACATGTCTATCTGGGTCCACAATTTTTATTTGTTTAAATTGTTCTTGACGGTAATATTTGGCATTTCTTTCCGATAAATCTACAATACGTTTTTTATCTCCAAGTTTTGGTACCGTAACTTTTATTTTTTCACCTAAATCAACTTCAAAAGGAACATATACTTCTCTTGAAAGAGAGTTAAACCTATTGCGTGTTTCAATAATAAACAGTTCTAACAACTCTTTATCTGTCTCCTCTAGCTTTTTCTTTATTTCTGTAGTGTAAGATTGTACTATGGATCCGTTCATTACTTTAAAAAAGTTCGCGTACCCATGAGATTCATCTGAAATAATTGAAAATACATCAACATTGTTAATGGATGGATTGACAACTGTTGATTTAGCCTGGTAATTTTCTAATGCTTGTATCTTCTCTTTTACCTCTTGCGCTTCTTCAAATCTCATTTCTTGTGCATAGTTCACCATAAGAGATTTCAGTTTTATAACACTCTCTTTAAAATCTCCTTTAATAATATTACGAATATCATTAATATCGGCCATGTACTGTTCTTCAGTTTGAGTACTTCGACTAGGATTTTTCAAACTTTTAATTTGATGTTCTAAAGAACCTATATAATGCTGGTAATTACTCTTCTTTCGTCCAATATCGTATTTGTAAGTTCTTACTGAGTAAATCTCGTCAATCAAATAAAACAGCGAGTTTATTGTTTTTACACTTGTGTAAGGTCCAAAATACTCCGAACCATCTTTAATTACTCTACGGGTCATAAACACCCTTGGAAAACGTTCTTTTTTAATACAAATCCACGGATACGTTTTATCATCCTTAAGCATTACATTATACTTCGGTTGATGTTTTTTTATCAGACTATTTTCAAGTAATAATGCATCCGTCTCGGTATCGACAACTATATGTTCAATTCGAACAATCTTTTTCACCAAAACACGTGTTTTTCCATACTCGTGATTCTTTGTAAAATAAGAAGAAACTCGCTTTTTTAAGTTTTTGGCTTTTCCAACGTAAATAATGACATCATCTTTATCAAAATATTGATATACCCCTGGAGAATTGGGCAATGTTTTTATTTGTAGTTCTAATGGTGTTGGCATACAACGAAAATACGACTTCTAAAAAAAATATTCCCAGTAAAGACGTACTTTTACCCTTATTTATTTTACAATGCAAAAACCTGTAGATTTTTATAAATCGCAACTCATTGAGTTAAACATACAACATACAGAAGTTTCAAAGAAAATACTGAGAATTCGTGCACTTCGATTTCTGGTATTTATAACAAGTGCTCTAGGTATATACTATACTTTTCATATTCCAAATGTTCCTATTGTAATTGCACTCTTAGGAATAATAGCTTTTATTTTTCTAGTAATGCAACACCAAAAACTAAAAGATAAACGAAAAATAATAATTACCAAAAAAAACATAAACACTACAGAAATAGCTGTATTAAACGGAAGTTATCACGATTTAGACATAGGTAAAGAGTTTATAAATCCACAACATTTTTTTAGCAACGACATTGATTTGTTTGGAAAAGGGTCTTTCTTTCAATTTATAAACAGAACCGTAACTAAAGATGGTAAAAAAGAGCTTGCCGCAACTATAGTTAGCAATCAGACTGCTTTTATTTTTGAAAAGCAAGAAGCACTGAAAGAACTTTCTTCTAAAGTTAAATGGCGACAACATTTTTCTGCATTAGAAAGCTTGGTTACAGCCAAAAGAGACACAGCAACAATTGTTGAATGGATTCAAAATTACACTTCTAAAATACCAAAACATCTTTCAATTATAACCAAACTATTTCCAATAGTATCTATTGCATTCATTACACTTTTGGTTTTTAAAACAATTAGTTTTTCAATACTATTAGGATGGTTTTTTGTTGGTTTAGCAATAACGGGTTCTGCATTAAAAGCAACCCAAAAACTATATACAGATGCTAACAACGCTAAAGATATTTTTAAACAGTATTACTTATTATTAGAACAAATAGAAAACCAACAATTTTCATCAAGTATACTTCAAAACAAACAACAAGATATTACTTCTGAAAATGAGAAAGCCTCAAGTATTTTTAAAAAATTCTCTAAAATATTAGATGCTTTTGATCAACGAAACAATATATTAATTGCTGTTGTTGGAAATGGCTTATTTTTATGGGATATTCAAAATGCTCTTAAAACAGAACAATGGATTGCCCAATATAAAAATGTAGTTAAGCAATGGTTTAAAACAGTAAGTTATTTTGATGCGCAAAACTCTCTAGCTAACTTTGTTTACAATCATCCTACATATTCTTTTCCAAAAATTCAAGATGAAACAGCTGTTATTACAGCAAAAAACCTTGGACATCCATTGTTAAATCGTACCAAAAGAATTGATAATGATTTTCGTATTTCTAACAATCAGTTTTTTATTGTTACTGGAGCTAATATGGCGGGAAAAAGTACTTTTTTAAGAACTATTTCATTGTCTATAGTTATGGCAAACTGTGGACTTCCTGTTTGTGCAGAAAGTTACAACTATACTCCCGTAAAGCTTATAACAAGCATGCGTACATCAGATTCTTTAACAGATGATGAATCGTACTTTTATTCTGAATTAAAGCGTTTAAAATTTATTGTAGACAAACTAACCAACGATAATTATTTTATTGTTTTAGATGAGATTTTAAAAGGAACAAATAGTAAAGATAAAGCCTTAGGTTCGAAAAAGTTTATTGAAAAATTGAGCAAGTCAACCTCAACAGGAATTATTGCCACTCATGATGTAAGCTTATGTGAATTAGCAAATGAATATGCTCCTCAAATAGAAAACCACTATTTCGATGCAGAAATTGTGAACAACGAATTGTTTTTTGATTATAAAATGAAACAAGGAATTTGTAAAAACATGAATGCTTCCTTTCTACTGAAAAAAATGGAAATTGTATAAGTCTAGCCTGAAGATACAAGGTATAAATACGCTCTAAAACTATGACAAATGACAGTAAATTATTGATTCTTTAATCCGTACCTTTGTTCTATGCATGGACTTATAGATAGTTTTGGTAGACAGATTAATTATGTGCGATTGGCAGTTACCGATCGTTGCAATCTTCGTTGCCAATATTGTATGCCTGCAAAGGGTATTGATATTGTTCCTAGAAAGGAACTATTGAGCTATAAAGAAATGTACCGCATTGTTCGAGTACTTACAGAACTTGGTGTTACCAAAGTAAGACTTACAGGAGGAGAACCTTTTGCTCGTAGAGATTTTATGAACTTTTTAGAAATGTTATCATACAATGATCTTCTAGAAGACATAAACATCACTACCAACGGTGCCTTAGTTAGCAAACATATAAAAACGCTGGAAAGTCTTGAAAAGGTTAAAAACATTAACCTAAGTATAGATAGTTTACACCCAGATAAGTTTACCAAAATTACTCGTAGAGATGTTTTTAGTGAAGTTTATGAAGCTTTTGAGTTATTAGAAAAAAGTTCGTTAAACTTGAAGTTAAATGTGGTAGTACAATCGAATTTTAACACCAATGAAATTAATGACTTTGTACGTTTAACTAAGGAAAAAGATATTGCCGTTCGTTTTATTGAAGAAATGCCTTTTAATGGTAAAGGGCAACGTGACATTCAAGAAAACTGGAACTTTAAACGTATTCTACATGAAATTCAATCGGAATATGATATTACAGAATTGATTTCTGAAAAATCATCTACTTCTAGAAACTATCAAGTAGATGGTTTCAAAGGAAATATTGGAATCATCCCTGCATTTACAAGAACCATTTGTAACGATTGTAATCGTATTCGAGTAACGGCAACAGGAACATTTAAAAATTGTTTGTTTGATGATGGAGTATTCAATCTTCGTGATTTTATTAGAGACGGGGCAAGCAATGATGATTTGAAAGAGTTGTTTTTAAAGCTCGTTAAAGAAAAACCTGAAAATGGTTTTATTGCTGAGGCTAATAGAAAAGGAAATGTTTCTGAAAGTATGAGTACTATTGGAGGATAGTTTAACACTCCAATTTACTGATTTGAAAATGCTATAATTAAACATCTAAATAACTTAACTTTTACAATGATTACAGTAGAAGAAGCTAAACATATAATTTTAAGCAACACACAAGATTTTGGAACTGAAGAAATTCCGTTTTTAAAATCTGTAGGAAGAATTTTAAAGGAAGATATTATTGCCGATAGAGATTTTCCTCCTTTTAATCGTGTTGCTATGGACGGTATTGCTATTAACTACCGTTTTTTTCAATACGGTGTTCGCGATTTTAAGATTGAAGGAATTCAGCCTGCTGGAAGTCCACAAGAAACAATGGACAACGCTGCGAATTGTTATGAGGTAATGACAGGTGCCGTATTACCTAATAATTGTGATACGGTGATTCGTTATGAAGATGTAAGTATTAACACACTTATGGCAACGGTAAACTTAGATGAAATTACCGAAGGACAAAACATACATACGCAAGGTTCTGATAAAACAGAAGGAACCGTATTAATTGAAAAAAACAAACAAATTTCTCCAGCAGATATTGGTGTATTAGCAACTGTAGGAAAAGCAACCCTAAAAGTTGCAAAGCTTCCTAAAGTAATGATTGTTTCTACAGGTGATGAATTGGTAGATGTAAACGAAACACCAGAAACACACCAAATACGAAGAAGTAATGTATACACTTTGGTTTCTTTATTAAACGAATTAAAGATACCATCAGAAACAGCCCATATCACCGATGATAAAGCAGTTTTAAAAGAAAAAATAGCTGGTTTTTTACATCAGTATGATGTATTGCTTTTCTCTGGAGCCGTAAGTAAAGGTAAGTTCGATTATTTACCAGAGGTTTTAGATGAGTTAGGTGTAGAAAAACTATTTCATAGGGTTGCACAACGCCCAGGAAAACCATTTTGGATGGGCACCACAGACAATTGTAAGGTGTTTGCATTTCCAGGGAATCCAGTGTCGACTTTTGTAAACTGTCTAGTCTATTTTTATCCTTGGTATCATAAATCAGTAGAGTTAGACGAGCATCAACGAACTGCAACCTTAATGGAAGAGGTAAACTTTAAGCCTGAGTTGACCTACTTTTTACAGGTAAAACTACATACTGAAAACGGACAATTACTAGCAACTCCAATTAAAGGAAATGGTTCTGGAGATTTAGCTAGTTTGGTAGAAGCGAACGGATTTATTGCATTGCCTAAAACAACAGAAACTACTTTTGGTAAAGGGAGTGTGTATCCTGTGATATGTTATTAGAGTGTTTAGTGTTTAGTGTTTAGTGTTTAGTGTTTAG